>JAHKLZ010000026.1 GCA_020854775.1 Candidatus Woesearchaeota archaeon
AGAAAAAGCCAGTTTTCGTTTGGCAGCAGAAGCTATTTGTGCTGAGGAACGCGCAAAACAGCATGTGATACTCGCAAAAAAACTGGAAGAATTGTTGGAGCAGGATTCACAGTCCCTTGAAACAAGGGAAGTTGCACCCAAACCGTTCGGTTTAAGAACACTGAATGGAGCTTCTTTGTATCAAGAGATCAACCCCAGCAAGCGTCTCAATCAACTGGTACTTACTGAAACAACAGTCAAAACTTGCACTGAGGTGATAGAGGAGCAGATGCGATCAGAGTTGTTACGCTCATATGGCATTGAGCCACGTAACAAAATCCTTCTTTATGGGCCTCCTGGAAATGGAAAAACTTCGCTTGCCGAGGCGATTGCCAATGCTTTAATGGTCCCCTTGTATATGGTTACGTATGATACTCTCATCGGAGCATATCTCGGCGAGACTGCCTCCAATCTTGCAAAACTATTTGAATACGCGAGAACAAGGCAATGTGTGTTGTTCTTTGATGAGTTCGAGACTCTAGGTAAAGAACGGGGAGACCGCCATGAGACCGGGGAGATTAAACGGGTGGTAAGCTCCCTGCTTATGAATATAGACGCCTTACCCAGTTATGTTGTCGTCATTGCCGCTACCAATCATGAAGCATTGCTTGACATTGCTGCATGGAGAAGATTTCAAGTAAAAATTGAGCTTGGCAAACCATCAATAGATGACATCCAGTGCTGGTTAACCTCCTTTGAGAAGAGAATGCGGTTCTCCTTCAACATTCAGCTAAGCAACCTGGCGAAACAGTTGCTAGGAAGAAGCTATGCCGAAGTTGAGGAGTTCGCTCTCTCCATCTATCGCCAATATATCTTGAAAGGTTTTATTACTGACACCAGGGCCCTTACCGAGTTCCGACTTAACCAGGACTCTTCTCTATCCATGCATAGAAATTCATAGATGTAACAGGAGCAAAAAATGGCCGAGAGACCTCTCGTTTTCTTTTCAAAACCAAACAAAATCCACTCGTACAACCTCTGTTCATTCAAGCATTGAGAGAAGCACTTCCAGAACTTCAGAGCATTACTGCAAGAGGGACGGCATTCCAGGGAGTGTGTCTCTAGGCTGGAACAACCTTCCAAAGAACAAGCAGGTGATTTTATTGGGGTATACCCTATACATTATCTGCAACTATTTAAAAGAATTATCCATTCCCCAGATATAACTGAGACGGGAATTTGAGAGTCTTCAGGCTAGCATGTCATCCCGTCTTTTCCGGATAAGATTTGGCTCATCATACAGCACCTTGTAGAGCGAATGGTCACTCGCCTTTTCCTTGTCTCCATCCTTTCTATAGAGAAAACAATGAGAATACCGGCTGTTTCAAATCTTTGTCATCAAAACTACTGTCCCGACGTCGTTTTCTTTGGGCAAGCGAGTTCTATCACAAATCACTCATTCATGACAATCCAGGTTCCTGCTTTTCTCCCGCCTTGCCTTTGTACGACACCTTTCCCCTTCAGCTGAGTAAGGATTTTCCTTACATATCCATCCGAATATCCAGTAGCCGTAACAAGCTCACGAATCGTGATATGAGGATTATTGTTGATCTCTTCAATCACTGCTTTTTCAGCCTGGGTCAGGATAATTTTGATACCTTTCAATATCTCTTCTGAAATGCCTTTTTGGTAATTGAACGGTATGGTAACATTGACAAAATTTTCCATGATATCAAATGCCTGTCGTCCATAACTGCTAATGATCAAAGGCACACCATGTCCTGTCTGTTCTACATACCCAAGCTGCCCGAATATCTTTTGTAGTTTAGCATTGACCGGCTTACTGATTCCCTTGAAAAATTCATCCTTAGTCAGATCAGCCGGAAGTCCTCCGGTAGATATTATTTCTATTCTGTCTGAAAAAACACATACTGCGGGCGGGTTGCCTTTTTCCCATTTTGTATGCAGACATGCGTTCTGCCAGGCTTCTTTGAAACTAGCCGCATCGAATAGCTTTTCCTCTTCCCTTTTGTGGTTTCCCATAGTGACTCTTGTTTCATTAATCGAATCCATATAATCAAGTACTTTGTCCATGGAAGTCACAAGACAGGTGCCTCCATACTCATTCCTTTTGATGATATTTGTCTTATCCTTCCCTGCGAAAGTAACGACTTTTATGGAAATGTCATTCACATCCGCCAGAAGGTACGCCATGAGATTGTATTTTCCAGAACTTGTTTTCAGCCCGGTATTATTCTCAAAGGTTTCCTGGTCAACGGTTAAACCGGAAGAAACGAAAGATATCCTCAGTTTGGTAAACGAAAGATCTTGAGCCGGAGCTTCCATGATCGTTATTGGATCTGCAGCCGTTTTTTGATTCATTAGTTTCTTCAGCTCTGTTGGACTGAGCTCTCTGTCTTCATCTGCGGACCGCATATAATATCTTCCATAGGCAGAGTATGGCTTATCAGAGCCTTGGACCTCGACTTTGATTACATTTTTCCCATCAATAAGTTCCGAAGAAATCGACGGAATAATCTGCGGTTTAACAAAGTTCGCAATTGCCTGGGATATTTCACGCAGCGTTCTATCTCCGAGCTGCTGTCCCCCAACATCACCGCTGTCTTTCACGCCAAAGTATAATACCCCGTGTCCGTTTTTATTCAGCATCGAAGAAAGTGATATGATGCCCTCTTTAAGTTCACCAGTTGTCTTCTTAAATTCGAGGGTTTCGGTCTCTGTTCCGAGATTTTTCATGGCCGCTCTCCAATCATCAGCTTTCCCGGCGTATACCATATCTCAGCGCTTTTTGCTACTCTTTTTTCTACTTTTATTTGCTACCTTATTGCCACTCTTCAGTAGCAGTAAAGGCATGTATGCTGGATAGCTCCCCCATTCGCGAATTCCAGCTTTTTTCTTACCTTGGGCAATGTAAAGGGAAGAGATCTCTAACCCTGGCAAAAGCCTTGATTTCATTATAAGAACCATGTATGACAGGAATTACAAGCTCTTAAACATCCCAATCACTATTGAAATAGCCATCGACTTAATCACTGCTTAAAAGGACCAATGTCTCATCGGTTGTTGATTTTGGTGTCCAAGACTCATACACCGATTTCCCATCGTATGCCACAGGGAACTTGAAATGAACAGTCTTTCTCAAATTCCCGTCCTAATTATATCTAGGGCTCCTCGTCTTCCTGTTCGCCATTATCTTCAGGCTCTATTGGCTTCTCAAGATTCACTGTATTTCCCTTCCAATGGTACTCTATCTTTAAGAGGCTGAAGATCAGCCTCT
>JAHKLZ010000027.1 GCA_020854775.1 Candidatus Woesearchaeota archaeon
ATATAGAAAGCAATTATGTACAATATTCCGGCCAATTCGCCAAGAATCGATGCTCGTACGAGAAAGACGAAGCCTGGGAAGGTGAATCTGTATATTTATGCAATCACCGTCTCTTCAGAGGCTATTATGAAATTGCCTCTATATTCCAATTATATGAAAAAATGATGTACGAGTTCTGTAGGGAACTTATTAGAATACGCGTTGCAGAACTTAAAGAGGAATCAGAATCTTATTTGAATAAGACAATATTTTCTTTTCCCAATCTATCAGAATATTTTGTAGAATTTAATTTACCAGAACAAGATAGAAGTGAATTCTGCGAAAAAGTTACCGCTGATTTTGTAGACATGTTGAACCCTCTTATCCGTGGAAAGAAACTGAGAAGTCTTATGGAATTATATTTTTTAAATCATATTCAATGGAAAGAGTTAACACCAAAAATAGACCAATTTATTTTACAAAATAGACCAGAAAATCCTGAATTTTTATTTTTATTATTAATGGGACAAAATTTGGACTATTTTCCAAAGTGGACTGGGAACACAATCACCTATCCAGAAATGATAGTTGCTGCGAATCCAGTTGAAGCAGATTGCATTAAAAATTTTGATTATTTAACATTGCTCGATACGCGAGATCATTACATACACATGTGTTCCATCGACGAACAATATCTCAATGACCAGCAACCACCATATACCATGTTTATTGAAGGTCGCCAATTTATAAAAAAAATATTATTTAACCATTATTTGAGTCAGATATTCGAACTTCAAAGTAGTGTGATAACTGTCTTTAATACAGTTCTAAAAATTGTAACTGATAATTGGGAAGTATTGGTAAGCAAGTTTAAGAGAGGCGTTTTTCTTGATGAGTGGGGAATAGTGCATGATGAATCCTGGAAGAGAGAATTACGATATTTTTCAAATAATCTTATAGTTCCTTCTATAAATATCGACAATTTTGTCTTACTGCTAAATTTTGAGGATGAAGCTATTAGCCCATTATTCGAAGATTTAACAATCGATAATCAAAAAGAAGCCTTTATCACTCTAGGCTGTGCTTCTAGCTATGAAGAAATTCAAGAGGTATTATTGAGCCGAGATAGAGTTAAGCAAAATAGATTAATTGAAGAATGTGCATTCAATATCTGTAATTTCTGTATTAAGTACCAAAATCTCTTTTCAAGTAAGGATTATCAAATCCAATCTTCAAAAAATTCCATTCCTACTAGTGGTTTATCCGTGACTGAAAATTATACAGATGTTTCTAGTCAAAAAGAAGGCATAGATTTTGAATTTAAGATTAAATCAAACCTAGAGAAAGTGGGATATGCAATTAGTATGACGCCTACAACAGGAGATCAAGGGGTAGATATTATCGCAACTCGCAACGGTAAGAAATATGCTATCCAATGCAAGTCATATACAGGACAAGTCGGCAATGCTGCTGTACAAGAGGTGATTGCGGGAAGAATCTTTTATGACTGCGACTATGCCTGTGTTGTGACAGACTCTAGCTTCACTCCATCTGCGTATCAATTGGCAGCCAAAGCAGGGGTAATCATGTGTGCTAATGAAAATCTTGATCCATTAAAATAAATGGAGGGAGAGAATTGCTGCTGATTTTTGTCTCTACCAGTTAGAATTGTATATGAGATTCGGATAGGGCTTCCAAAATCAGGAGGCTCTTTTTTTTATGCAATCGTACCGCTTTTCCATCAGTGAAACCCCCGCTTCAATCTCGTTACCTCCATCCCCTTCTCATGAGGGGATTTTCTTTATGGTTAATCCAGGAGGGCTGAGATGGAAGAAGAAAAGGACCTAAATCTCACCGAGCTTACCCAATATCAGCTTCGGTTCATTGATGAATACATGAAGTGCGGGAACAAGCGTGAAGCCATGCTCAAATGTGGTTACAAGGGCAAAGGCAAACGCTCTACAGTGACCAGCAGTGCAGCCAAGCTCTACAACCTACCGAAAGTACAGGCAGAGATCGAGAGACGCCGTAGAGAGCTTGCAGAAGAGAATCTGATCGATGCTAAGGCCATAGTGAAGCGTCTTACCAAGATGTTCAACGGAAAGCTGTCCAGCGAGTTTGTAACCAAGCAGGGTCAAGTTCGACCTCACCGGGAAGACAAATATGCTCTTCCAGCTTGTTCAGCGGTTCACCTACCGCAATCGCAAACCAATCGTGTTTTATGAAAAGGTGGCTATGCAGTCTGATATCGTGCATATCCAGTACGTCATGAACCAACGCAACTACCGCTTTGCAATCAACTCTGTCGGAGCTTCTACTGCTAAGGGGCAGAGAATTGATGCTCTTGAGCCTATCTTCCGTAAACGGCGTGTTTGGCTGTGCGAGGATGCTTGGCACTACAACTGGGAGGGAGCAAGGGAGGATATGATGACTTCCTTCATCCAGCAGGAATACATCCCCTACCCCTTCTGTGCTCACGATGATGCCCTAGACTCCTTGTCAAGAATCGCAGATACAGAGACAGGTTCTCAGATGGTGTTCCCTGATCCAGTGTCAGTTGAGTACCAGATCAGGTCAATGCTAGAAGGTCGTGGACTGAAGTTTGAGAATATTACTTATGTAGAGTATGAATCGATTTAATTAATCAGATACTTCAAAATCTTTCTTAAACTGTCTTAAAGCTGCTGGATCGAAATCTAGCTCAAATTCAACAAGGGGACGACCTTGCTGTGCTTGCTCTACTAAGTCTACAGTCCTATACGTTATTGTGTAATATTTGGTCCAACTATCATTATTATTGTGTATTACTAAATATCCTTTTTTAGCGAGATATAATACTTCAGGAGAATAGTTTTCATTCAACACTTTTTTAAAAGTCTGGTCGGAATCGAAATTTTTTCCAGACCTAGCACATGGGGGCCAGACAGGAGGTTTATCTCCAGGATATACACCAACTAATCCATCGGTAAGTTCGTAATACTTTGCCAACAACCTCAGTCAAAATAATTGTTTCTCAAATGCTGACATATAAATCCCTTAAATTTCAATCCAAATTGAGTATCATTGCAAAAGTCTACCATAAGTTAATCGTACAAACCATCTTCTTTGCAATCATTATTGATGGTCATAGTTAGTTTATGTGGAGCTTGATTGGTGAAGTTGGATTAAAATTACTTAATTATAGTTTGGATAATGGAATAATATGGAGTATTATTTTCATGATTATATTTGAAATAGTTAACTGAGGGCACGAGGATGCATGAGATTATCACATTTGGTAACTGCTCAGGTATCCCGAGTAGAATCTAGTCGAGAAAAGCCAAAGAGAATGAGTTGTTAAACAGCTGTGCCAAGGCCCCGAACGGATTGCCGCCATTCTTCCTGACCGTGTCGATGATGGAGAATATCCAGCAGA
>JAHKLZ010000028.1 GCA_020854775.1 Candidatus Woesearchaeota archaeon
ACCAATAATAATATTCCGAACTTTGTCGTTTTGGTCTATCACTTGTGCAACTACTAAAGTTTCTTTCAATGCTGTTTGTAATTTTTTGTCGTGCTTGTAACGCAAAATTTTTGCTGTGTCTTTCTCAATATCAGCTTGTCGAAACATACCTTTACTCTCGTTTAACAACACATCAATTTTTGCGTTCTTCTTTGGAGGTAATGCAATTATATCAGGGTATTCACGGGGTTGTGCTTTTCCTAAATCGGGATCAGGCAAAATTGCCCCACCACCTTGCGAACCCGGATATGAAATTGAAACAATTTTAAACTTGTTCGGAATTAAAACCCTGTGAACAATCGCATAAGTTACTTCATCTTCATCAACTTCATTGCTTTCTTCAACAAGTGCGGAAGCACTTGAAAATTTAGTAGATGAAAAATAAGTTTTCAATAAATCAAGCATATCGCCTTTGCTGTTCCCTAACAATTTACGTCTGTCCCAAACAAGTTTTATTCCGTTGTGATTGAGATACATTCCGTCTAATAAAAACGCAATCGTAGCAACAACTTTGTTATCTGAAATTTTTCTTTTATGTTTTTCCCAAATAGGTTGAAAGTTTATTGTTTCGTTTAATTTTTTCGCACTTTTTGCGGCTTTCACTAATTCGTCTGTAAACCAACTTGGAACACCACCACTATCTTTTGCAATAGCTTCTTTTAACTTACTGCGGAGAGTTGTCAAACTATCCAAATCCTTTTTCAATATGTCGTTTCCTCTTGGACGAACCAAAGCGTAAATTCCGAAAATTTTATGAGTTTTTGAAAACACAAACGAAATGAAATTTAAAATTCCTCTGTCAGGGTCCATTGCATGGCTGAATCGATTAATTTTTGCACCAATCCAGTCTTCATTTACGAAGTAACGCAATTTATTTAAGTTCGTTGCCTTACGTCCCTTCCAAGTTTCCAAAAGTTCTTTTGATCCTGTTGCTTTATCAACTTCTTTACGATAATCTTTGTAAGATGTAGTTTGCTTTAAATTTTTGATTGAATTTTTAAACCAATTTTTCTCTGACTTTAAAAACGATTTTACAATTGCCTGAATTGTGCTTCTTAAAATCGGAATTTCGGGAGGACAAGATGGAAAATTTTGATTTCGTTGTAATGTAAATTTGTTGTCTGTTTTAGTTCCCCAGTCTGCAATAATATAGCCCTCATAACCGAATTGGTCAATTAAAATTTTTGGTGTTGAATATGGATTATATTCTGCTCCTCCAAAAACTTTTTCACTTTCCTTATGCCCTGAAATTTTGATGTAAAAAGTTTCGGAAAGATACGATGCTAGCGCACCGTAGGTGCGTTGTAATTCGTGGTCTTCCGTTTTTACCGCTTCGGTAAATTCAATAATTGCTAACGGAAATTCAATTCCGTTTTTTACTGCTGTAATTAAAGCGTCTGGCGTGGTGAAAGACATTATTGAGGACAAAGCCCCTATAGGAAATTGGTTTGCCTTCTTTGGTCTTTTCACAAGCTTGATGCTTGTTCCTTTAGGAGCGGCTTCGCGTATAATTGGCAACAAATAATCACTGCCTTGTTCTATACTCTCGTAATAAAGTCGTATTTCCTGCATTATAGTTTTTCTAAAATAATTAAGTGTTCTTTTTTACCCTTTTGAGCATAAGAAGGATTGAAAATTTTTGAATGTTTTGACAAATCAGAAGATAAAATCTCATTAACCTTAAGTCCAATTTTCGGTGCAAATTCCGAAATTTCCTTTTCTATTTTTATCAATTCTTTTTTTATTACACTGTCACCAATAACTATAAATGCAAAATGATTAGGTTTCAAAACTCTTTGCATTTCAGCAAAACACTTAATCAAATCTTCATTCCATTTTTCTTTTTTCTCTTTAAGGCTGGAATACTCACGTCTAGAACCAATCTCATTGTATTGAGCAAATTTTACGTCAAGGTCAAGCCAACGTTTGCGGAATTTGTGATACAAGTAATAATCGTAAGTATTTGCATAAGGTGGCGAAGTAATAATAATATCAATGGAATTATCGGAAATGAAATTAAGGTTGCGGCTGTCTGCATTGAAAACTTGTAATTCGGTTTTGTCATAAACCAATTCAGAAAACTCTTTAATTCTCAAATTATATTCTATTGCTCGCTTGCAGAATAATTCAAGAGTCAGACAGTCAGGAATATTTTTTTGAATGGCGGCAAAGCGTGTATCACTTTCCTGATTGGAAACACGGACTATAATTGAGGATAAGACAATTTTCAGAAAATTCTGAACATCGGGATCCTTTTGTTTTGTAATTTCATTTAGAATAAATGTAATTTCCTCTGAAACATTTTTCTGAAACCAGTGATCTTGTCCTTCAATCTCTTTGGTTTTTATTTTCGGTCTGCCATTAAATTTCCATTTTAAAATATTATCCTCTATTTCTGCGATAAATTTTTCAATAGCAGAAAATTGAATAATGGAGAGTGGTGTTGCTTTGACTTTAGAAAGTAATACTGCTAACCCGTTTACATCTACTCCAATTGCATTTGCTCCGAAAATTCGAGCTTCTACCAAAGTAGTTCCTGAGCCGCAAAATGGGTCAAGAACAGTTTGTCCTTTTATAGCGTAGTCCTCTAAAATTTTTTTGGGCAACTGTGGTGGAAACTTTGCAGGATAAGGA
>JAHKLZ010000029.1 GCA_020854775.1 Candidatus Woesearchaeota archaeon
AAGATATCTGTCTGGGAGAATCCGTTCATCATGAATTACCTCTCTGTTCTGTGATACCAAAACAGTACCACAGCACTCCCAGAGTTTTCCACTATCACTTTGTCTCTTTAGGATTCTACCCACTCAAAACAGCGAAAGGCCTAAAAACTGATTATATATCCATGTATTGTCGAGCATTATGAGACAACAAAAATCAGGGTGAAGATTAATGGGATCGGCACGTGTATTGGTACTTTGATACACTTGCTGGTTAGAAATGCCTCGAAGAGTTGGCCCTCTCCTTGCCGTATTGCATGAGTACTGATTACTCTCGCCAACCGGGAGAGATTCCCCTATGATGAAGATAAAACTGATGGTGAGGTTTATGCGGATGTATCTGATGAGCATCAAGACTTCAATGATTTGGATGCTGTCTCCATCAGTGAATGTATGTTAGTCTTAAAATGTGATTCAGATTGCATTCTTGGACTCTGCTTGGGGAAGTGACCATTGCGTGCAGGGAAAAAGATTTTCAGTCTAAGCGTTGAGGGTTAAGAAAGATAGGGATTTCACTAATGCGTTATGCGGCCGTAACTATGAGGAATCCGGCAAAAGTTTTGTATTCACTTTTATCTATATGTGCAAACCAAATTCTCTTGATGGAGTAGTAGCAAATGGTTCATTCTGAAGTTGACTATGCAATAATCCATGCCTTGGCTTATACGAATGGGGCACTACTACCTGATGCAACCATAGTGCTGGAGCAGGGAATCGTCATGTATGTTGGCAAGCATGATCAAAAGAGGGTACAGCATCTAAAGCAGTATGATGCCAAGGGTAACCTTGTGGGTCCAGGTCTAGTCGATATGCACATCCATGGTTGTGGTGGCTTTGATTCAACCAGAGGTAATATACAGGAAAACCTTGAAGGCATGGCCTTGTTTCTTGCAGGGAAGGGTATAACTAGTTTCCAACTTGCGGTTGTCATGGATTTGGATCTCTTGGCCCAGATTAAAAAAGCAATGGATACGAGTACTTTCCTATCATCCTATCTGCTTGGGGTGTATGTGGAAGGACCTTTCATCGCACCTGAAAAAAAGGGTGGCATTCTATCTTCAGGTATAAGGGCCTTTGATAGAGAGTATCTGGAGAAGATTCTTTCCATCAAGTGTGGAAAGAAGCCTCTTGTCACCTCTATGACCATTGCTCCTGAACTGAAAGGCAGTGAAGAGCTTTCGAATATTTTGGAACAGAGCAACATTGTTGTTGCCTATGGCCATAGTGATTGTCCTCTGGATGCATTGAGTCCTAGGGATAAGAATCATCTAACCCATCTTTTCAATGCGATGAGCGGCATAGATCACAAACGCCCAGGCTTGGCTGGCATGCCGTTTGTCCGTGACTACAGCCATGCAACCTATGAACTTGTTTGTGATGAAGTACATGTGCATCCGTCAGTGATTGACTTGACGATCAATTCGCTTGGCACAGATAGGCTTTGTCTGATTTCTGATGCTATGAGTTTGGCCGGTATGGGTGCCGGTGAAGGCTTGTATTTGGGTAAGCAAATCTATTCGAATGGGAAGGCCTGCTATTACAGTGATAGTGACATACTGATAGGCTCTGCAATGCTTATCAGTGAAACAGCAAGAAACCTTTTTCACAAAAACTTATTGGACAAGCAATCATTCTTTCAGGTTGCATCCGAGAACCCCTTACGGGTACTTTCGCAAACAGATCGAGGCTGCATAAAGCCCGGCTACAAAGCTGACTTGGTGATGCTTTCCTCTGACATGGAGATTCAAAAGGTTTTCAAGAGAGTGTGAGAATACACTGCAATGTCAAATTATTGGTTTGTAGAGAATGTTGTGAGAAAGGTGATAGAAAACGAAAGCATCTTGTATCGGGGAGTGATTCTGTCCAACGCTACCTCTGTGTAAATTTGGTGTTCTTATGATCAAAGGATACCCTCGAGATATTCCAAAGCATCATGATTCATTCCTGGATGAGATTCAGATCAAATCTAGCCCCCCAACAATCAAATCTCCCTGCATCGCAAGAAGCTTTGATTTACTTTGGGCCCTGAAGGATTTAAACCTCCGACCCACGGATTATGAGCGGGCACTTGATCACATCTAATTTGTTTCATTATGTTCCTAAATCGATTTGCTGTCAAGCATTATGAAACAACCTTGAACAAGTTAAAACAACCCGGAATTGGTACATTCTTTGGTATTTTGGTACATTTGTTGGTACAGTTGGTCTTTTAAATGGCTCTTAATGTTAAGAAAATCTTCGACATTTTCTTTAGCCCCATTGTAGTCCAAGATTTTGTCAGCACTCCTTAAGGCTTAGCTTTGTTCAGAATTTGCAACGAATTTTTCCAGATTATCCAGCAACCATCTTCTTTGCATTAAAACAATTTTATCTCCAATATCCATATTATTGCGACACCATTCAACTATTTGTTTTATTACAATCAATTCATCATTTTCTATTATTACAAATTTTTCATATGCTACAAAGATTGCCTTTCTAAAAATTTGATATTGATGAGATGTGGCATTGGCTAAAAAATTTGTGATATTCACCAAGTCTAATAGAGACAATAACCGTTTAAACTTGAGGATATCATTCTGTTTAGTATCAATGTAGGTAATAAAACCATCAATATTATTTTCTTTCAGATATTGTTGAAGATTTTTTCCGATTTTCTCTTCTAAATACTTATTTTTCCAATTACCCCAATCATCAAAATTGAGACATAGTGCCTCTTGATGTTCTTTTATCAGTTTGCTAGTAAAAGTATAGTACGTTACATCAAAATAGAATTGTTGGTATTCCTTGCAACTCCAATCAATGGATTTTACCTGAGATTCAATTTTGTCAAGAGCGGCATGAAATGCACCTTTTTCAGCTAGATGCTCAGTTTCCAATTTTGATATTAAAACAAGGATATCTCCCCATTTAAATGGGGGATATTCGAAATTGTTTAATTTTGTAACCAAGTTACTATATAATTCGAGGAAAATCTCATAGCTCTCCAATTCATGGTAGCTGCTTCTTAAAACATTTAGTGGATCATTTTTATTATCATCCTCCCATTTTATAATTCGTATGAACTCATTAATTGATTGTTTAAACTCTGATTGTGGCATAATTGAAGAACTAACAAACGATTCCATATAACTAAGAGACAATCTAGATTCACCAGACCATTGAGAATTTGCGTAAAGACAATTCTGAGATGGGTTTTTATTTAATTTACACCACGTAAGCTGGATTATTGAAACTTGGAAAAATCGCTTAATATAATCCTTCTCTGGGAAAAGTTTTAGATATTGGGGGTCCATCAGTGATTGAAACAATCGTCCAATAGTACCAATTATATTTTGGAAATTTCTAAGATTATTATCATTAGCATCTTCAAAGATGCTTATAAGGATTTCTCCTATTTCTTTTGCGGTTAAACCAATGTTAGTTTCGATTTCTAGTTTATCTGTTAAAGAATTTACAATTATACTCGCAACAGCATTAAAATCTGGAGTTAGGTTAATTTTATATCCTACCAACTTTTCTTTATACTCAGAGAATATACTCTGGTTTCTATCCTCAGAGTCTCCTGAATCATTGGGGATATTACTTGCTGTATTAGTTGGCTTTGCTTCATTTCTATCTCCAGTAAATCCTATCTTGGGCTCGTTACCAATAAGTATAACTTTTGCATTATACTGCTCAACGAAATTATTTATATAACCCAATAAATCCCGCATCTCACATGAGGTTCTTTCAATATCATCAAAAACGAATAAAATTTTTCTGTTCTTACTCTTTGGTAAGAAGGCTAGCCAGTCCGATTTGCTTGGAAAATCCTTAGACTCGAGAGCAATATTTTTAAGTATAATGTTAAAGGCAGTTTTTCCTAATATTCTGCAGAGCTTACCAAGCTTCGAGTCATAGAACTTTTTTTTATTAAAGACCTGAAGCAATAGTTCTGTAGATAATTTCTCGTCTAACTCTTGGATTGAAGCAATGCCAAACAATGAAATATATACAACTCTCGTGCTGTCAGTTATAACGCTCTTAAGGGATCCCTTAATAAAATGTGTCTTTCCAATACCCCATTCTCCATTGATAAAAAGAGAATACTGGTAATCACTTGATTTAATATACTCTAGAATTCCAGATTTCACATCTTCAAGACTTGTAGTATTGGACATTTTCATTAAACAACCCCTTGTCCTTGCAGTAATCAGGATTATTATTCCTGGACTGATAGTCCTCGGAAAATACAATTCTCATTTGAACATAAGCATTTTTTTACTCTCAATATCCAATTAATACCATACTTAAGTTGAAAATGCTTACTAAATTTTTATTATATAACTAAGTGGCTAGCAATATACGCTCTAGTAGTTTCCAATAATCCAAGCCGGTTAACTAGTGCAAAAATGAATTCTTTGACAAGCATTAATATACATAATCATGGAGGACCGGAGGTCGAAAAGATTATAAGAGGTTCTGACTTATTATGCGATGTAATAGAGATTTATTACCTTAACAAGAATTTACAAAAAAAGCAAATTAACCCTGGAAAGAGGCCTTCTCTGCTTGGTAGTATATCTAAGCCAATAGCTTCAGATTCTTTATTCTGCCTTTGGTTGTAGCCAATTCTTAGAATTTTAGGTGGACATTTAATGCAACTGCTCGCGATTGATGATGCCCAATGAATTAATTCATTGCTCTCAGCACAGAGCGCTACTATACTAATAAATCAAGACTGGTCGTATTTTTAACTCTTATCCGGTCGTGATATTGAGCGCTGAGGAGTTTTGCAATGATTAACATATCCAGATTGAATGAGGTTCTTGCGGAGTACAAACAGGATTTCATTGATAAGCAGTGGAAGAATGAGAAATACAAATGGGAAGCAGTCAAGTGCTTTCAAGACAATTGGGATATCAATGCTGCAAACTTCTCAGAAATGTTGGCACACTCCATTGCTAAAACAGAGAACCTACTGGCTTCAATGAATTACCTGCCGGCTGCAATGATCAAGAGTTTTGCTTTGCAGGCCCCCGAGGAAGTTCGAGCTATGTTCATGCATCTGTACGATGAAAGAAGGGATGTGTATGAACGAATCGATGCATTTAAGAGTGAGTCAGCTGTACTTCTGGAAAAATACGGTAAAGGGGCAAAACAGCATTATCAGAAGGAAAATGCCATCACCACGTACTTGTGGCTTCGATATCCTGATACTTATTACATCTATAAATATAGTGAAGTGAGCGCCGTATCTAATGAGCTGGAGAGTTCATACACGTTCAAAAGCGGTGCGTATGCAAGCAACATTCGCAACAGTCTTCTACTTTATAACGAACTATGCGAGGAATTGCAGAAAGATCAGGAGCTGAAACAGCTGCTTGTTTCACAAGTAACTCCAAGCTGTTATCCTGATCCAGAACTACGTACATTGACTATTGATGTAGGCTTCTATATCAGTCGCAAGATTAAGGAGCCCAAGCAAGTTAACGATGATCTGTGGTTCCCAAAGAACTATTCACCTGAAATCACTTCTGAGCAGTGGGTTGTGCTTCTGAATGATAAAGAGGTTTTCACCACAGGTAGTCTTGAAATTATGAAAAGACTCAAGGATTACGGTGGTATGGCCAGCTGTACACAACTATCAGTCAAGTATGGAGAAAATTTACATTTCTATCTCAATGGTTCTGTGGCTTTAGCTCGACGGATTAAGGAAAAGACTAATTGTCCAATACTAGATGACGAGGAAAATTCTCGGTATTGGCCGATTCTTTATATTGGTCGTGAAGCAGATAAGTCTGATGCCGGCAGCTATATATGGAAGCTTCGTAATGAACTCTCTCATGCACTCGATACGATTGATATGAGCCAAGTACAACTGTATGCCAAGGTTGCCGATTCTGTAGTTCATGGTTACTGGTGGCTTAATGCGAACCCGAAAATTTGGAGCTTCTCCGACATCGCGATTGGAGATGTGCAATCGTATACTTTGTATAATGATAATGGCAATAAACGGCGAATTTTTCAGAATTTCCTTGACGTAAAAGCAGGGGATTACTTGATTGGTTATGAATCTAACCCAGTCAAGAAAGTTGTAGCATTGGGAAAATTCGTTGCTGAGCAAGATGGAGAGAAGGTCTGTTTTGAAAAAGTGGAAGGCTTAGCCTCACCGATTGATTATCAAGTGGTAAAGAGTTGCCCTGAACTGGAGAAAATGGAGTACTTCATAAACCCACAGGGAAGCTTATTCAAACTGACCAAAGGTGAGTATGACTTTATTCTGGACCTTATCAGGGAAGAAAACCCAATCTTATCAGAGAATCGTGCAACCCCGTATACCAAGGAAGATTTTCTGAACGAAGTATATATGGCTGAGGATCAGTATGAGATGTTGGTAGCCGTTATACGGAATAAGAAGAATGTTATTCTACAAGGTCCTCCAGGGGTTGGAAAAACGTTTGCTGCCAAGCGTCTTGCATATTCCATAATGGAAGAAAGGGACGAGAACCGTATAGAATTTGTCCAGTTCCATCAGAGTTATTCGTATGAGGATTTTATGATGGGGTATAAGCCGGTAAATGATGGTTTCGAACTGAAGTATGGAATATTCTATCGCTTCTGCCAGAAGGCGGCTAATCAACCGGAGAAAGATTTCTTTTTCATCATCGATGAAATAAACCGGGGGAACTTGAGTCGCATTTTCGGTGAGTTGCTCATGCTTCTTGAACGTGACTATCGGGGGACAAAGGCTACACTGGCTTACAATGGGCTCACTTTCTCGGTTCCTCAAAATGTGTTTATCATTGGAATGATGAATACTGCTGATCGCAGTCTTGCCATGATGGATTATGCTCTCCGTCGTCGTTTCAGTTTTTTTGAGCTTAAGCCGGGATTTGATTCTGTAGGATTTGTGCAGTATCAACATGCATTACACGATGAGGTATTTGATAGGCTTATAAGCATAATCAAAGAGTTGAACAGCGAAATTGTACTGGATAATTCTTTGGGCAAAGGCTTTTGTATTGGACATAGCTACTTCTGTGGTCAGTCAGCCTGTACGGATACCTGGCTGCAATCTGTCATTCAGTATGAAGTGTTGCCCATGCTTAATGAGTACTGGTTTGATGATCCTAATAGGTTGCAAAAGTGGGAAAATCTCTTATCTGGTGTTTTCCAATGAAGCAATATGGTAGAGTTTTTATTAAGAACATCTACTATATGCTCTCTTATGCTTTCAACGCCTTAAGGCAGGAGAGCTTTGAAGATATTGCAAAGGAAGAATTCTCCAATATTCACAATGTCTTTGCAGCAATCCTTGCTAGAGGGATAAGTTTGCAGTTGAAACAAGGTTTATATCGGGAGTATCTGAATCGTTCCGAAAATCTGGCGGTTTTGCGGGGCAAAATTGAGATGGAAGAAACGATTCAGCAAATTATTGCACATAAGCAAAAATTGATTTGCGAGTATGATGAGCTTTCAGAGAACAACCAGCTCAACCAAATTCTTAAGACAACTACGATGATTCTCTTTCGACATCCACAAGTGGATTCAAAATATAAAGATGCATTGAAAAAGGAGATGCTTTTTTTCTCACATGTAGATACCCTTGAACCTACAACAATTCATTGGTCTGCAATTCGATTTCAAAGAAATAATATGACATACAAGATGCTGATCAGTATCTGTCAGTTAGTTCTTGATGGGATGCTGATGTCGACTGAACCTGGAGTTTATTCCCTGGCTTCTTTTGTAGATGACCAGTACATGCATCGTCTTTATGAGAAATTCATCCTGGAGTATTACCGCAAGGAGTATCCTTCTCTACAGGTGAGTGCAGCACAGATTTCTTGGGCTCTTGATGATGGGCTAGGTGCGATGCTGCCGATCATGCAAAGCGATATTACGTTGTCTAATGGAAGTAAGGTGCTGATTATTGATGCAAAGTTCTATGCACATACTACTCAATCGCTGCATGCTGCACATACCATCCATTCCAACAATCTCTACCAAATATTTACCTATGTGAAAAACAAGGATGCAGGCCTTAAAGAAATCCCACATGAAGTTGCTGGTATGCTGCTTTATGCAAGAACTGATGAGACCCTCCTTCCCAATAAATCCTATCAGATGAGCGGTAATACGATTATGGTACAGACGCTGGACTTGAATTGTGATTTTTCGATTATTGCAGGACAGCTGAATGCTATTTTTAAGGAATATTTTGGGGTTGTGTTCAACAAGTGTTGATGTAGGAAATAAAAATTTGGCTTAAGCGATAGGCCCCAATTTGACCAATTCTTTTTCATCAGGAGTTATTAAAATGGGAAAAGTAAATTCGTCAATTACAACAATTCAACAACCAGAGTTATTTGAAAATGTTTCCTCAACATCCTCTATTGTTAAGTCATGGAATGAAGGCTTGGTTTTGCGTGAGGAGAGTCTGTGTGATAGTGAACATCCAATTGAGGGGCTAAGGACTCCACAAATAGGTGCTATTTGTGCAATTAAAGCCCATTGGTCTATCAATGATAATAAGCCAGCAATCATTGTAATGCCCACAGGCTCAGGAAAAACCGATACAATGATTGCCTGCATGATTTGGGAATCCTTAGAACATGTTTTAGTTGTTGTACCAACTGCGTTATTACGATCTCAAATAGCGAGTAAATTTGAGGATTTAGGAATCTTAAGCCGATACGGGTTACTAAAAGAAGGTGTAATAAAACCCAACGTATTCGAACTGAAAAATTGGCCAGATTCACACCAGAAAAGTTTTGAAATCTTTAGGAACAACAATGTGGTTGTGACTACAGTTGCGATGATCTCAAAAAAGAAACAGGAGGAATTCCATGCTTTGATTAGTGATTATGACGCAGTCTTTTTTGATGAAGCACACCATACCACAGCTCCGACATGGACAAAGATCAGAAATGCCTTCACTGGGAAAAGAATCCTCCAATTCACAGCAACCCCATTCAGACGAGATGAAAAACTTATTCTTGGGAAAATTATCTATAATTACCCACTATCACGCGCAATGAGGGATGGTATATTCACAAAAATTCATTTTCATCCAATAGATGAATATGATCGAAGCAGTGCCGATAAGGAAATAGCAAAAAAAGCCCTTTCATTACTACGCTCTGACCGTGAAGCTGGAAAAAATCATATGCTGCTAGTTCGGGCAAACACAATAGATAGAGCGAATTTTCTATATAATCAATTCTATAACATTACTGAAAACTCCGATTTATTTCCTGTACTTGTTACTTCAGATCGAAAAAAATTGAAACCTAAAAATGCGATGGAGTTGATTGCGAAAAGGCAAGCGAAAATAATTGTATCTGTTGACATGTTCGGGGAAGGTATAGATTTGCCAAATTTAAAAATTGCTGCATTACATGATCAGTACAAGTCATTGCCAATTACCCTGCAGTTTATAGGTAGAATCACAAGAAGTGAAGCAAATTTAGGAGAAGCCAAATTTGTAGCAAATTTAGGAGACGAAACATTCATTCCTGCTTTGCAAAAATTATATATTGAGAATGCAGATTGGAATAAAGTTCTTCCAGAATTATCTAGATATGCTGTTTTGAGGAGAACCTCTTTTCAGGAACTAGTTGAACGATTCGTGAAAAACGAAGATGAGGAGTTAGAATTAACACATCTACTATCCATATTTAAACCAACTGTAAGTATGCGAGTATTTGGGTATACGGATGATTCCACAATTAATATTAATAATTGGGGAGTTGTTCTAAAAGGCGATCCAGCAGTTTACGTTGCAAATGATGAGAATCTGCTAATCTCGTTTTCCAAAGAGTCCATGCGATTAAATTGGATGTCGGGGCCAGAGTGTACAGATATTCGATGGGGCTATAGCCTGGTATATATCGATCGTACACGTAAGTTGTGTTATGTGAACTCTTCAGAACATGGAATAAATGAATTTGACCTTGCTGAAGCTATAGTACCATCAAGGTATGCCATAGACCCCGAATTCAATTTTAGAGTATTCGGTGGAATGAAGCGCTTGTTATTATCGAATGTTGGTTTGAAGAAGATGATGGGGAATAGAAGCATTACTTATCAATCTTTTATTGGAAGTAATGTGGAAGATGGCCTCTCATACATACTGAGACATTCAAGTCAAAAGTCCAACCTGTTTGGAACTGGTTATGAGGGTTGCGGTCCAGAAACAATAGGAGCCGCCGCAAAAGGAAGGATTTGGTCTTTTAAACAAGATAATCTGGATAATTTTTTAAGATGGGCTGAGCTATGTGGTGAAAAATTAAAAGATTCAAGTATCTCGGTTGAATCAATACTGAAGGGTGTTTTGAAACCAAGAAAAATTGAAGAATTCCCTCCGATTGGTATAATTTGTGTTGAACAAAACTCTGATTTGATTTCTGAGAAGGGAGAATCTCAATATAGTGTAATTCTTGACAACCAAGAGATTGATATCTTTGACACAGAACTTAAGCCTGAACTGGAGGATGGCTATAATCAATATCATCTAATAATTTCAATGATTATTGGGAGAAACAGAATAAAGGTTCCTCTAAAAATGACTCTAGATAATTCAGGTTTCAGATTTGAAAGGTTAGAATTATTAACTGATATTAAAATAAAGAAAGGAAATATTATTTCGAGTATTGAGGCTTTATTGAATGATAACCCACCATCAATCATTTTTGCTGATTTTAGCTTTCTGATTGGGGCATATTATGTACCGATTGAAGAAATCTCTAGCGAGATAGAACTTGATGAAGATTATCTAGAAGTCTGGAATTGGGATGGAGTGAATATTAGAAGTGAATCATATATTCCAGAAAAGAATAATATTGATTCTGTTCAATATAAAGTTCTCGAAAAAGAAAAAGACTTATGGGATGTCTTGTACCTTGATGATGGCTGCGGAGAAATAGCAGATATTGTTGCTTTGAAAGATACTGATGACTCCATCAGAGCATGCTTTTATCATTGCAAATTCAGTAGTGAGGATATGCCAGGGGCTAGGAAAAAAGATTTATACGAATTATGCGGTCAAGCCCGACTTTCTGTTAAGTGGAAGAATGCATCGACGAATTTATTTAAACAATTATTGCGGAGGAGTAAGGGAAAGGCGAATAGATTTATAAAGGGGTCAAGCAATGACTTAAAAAACATGAAGAGGTCACTCATTGATAAGAGCCTTGATTTGTCAATCATTCTCGTCCAGCCAGGTGTTAGTAAGACGAAAATATCCATCCAAATGAAAAGTATGCTTACAGCAACACAATCGTATTTAATGGATACAAATAGTATTAAATCAAGAATCATCTGTTCGTTATGAATAGGACCCTATTTAAAATTACACACGTTCATTTTAGTAGAAAGACTTGAGAAGATGCTGTCGAGGAGATTGGCTGGGCAAGTATGGTACGTGAATAAGTATAAATTAATTCATGACATACTAGGTTTTATTATTTGAACCACCACGCAAATTAGAAAAGATATTTATACTATTAAAAATCTGTTTAGAAGTATGTTTCAGTAAAAGGAGCTTTATATGCCGATACACTTTCATGTTTTCGGGGCACTTGCAATTCTATCGTATACCAGTGAACAAGATTCATACATAATGAGGCTGCATCAGGAATTCATCCATACAGACGCAGAAAAAGAGATCTCAATCACTCGTATCTATACTTTTTCACAACTTCAATATCTTACGAGAGATAATTGCAAAAATTTGGTAGAAGGAGTTGAAAATGAGTCCAATGTACTACTCAAGGAGTTGTTTTCCGATTATTCAATCAGCTTTAAAGTAGCAAATTTAGTAAATGGATACTACAAATTCATTCCAAGCGTAGTTGGCGGAATTGAGTTATTCATCTCCAAAGATATTCAGCTAAAAGATAAAATCTTTCGAGCAAGTAGAGACATATCGATTATGCTAAAAATTGTACAACTTGGCTATGATTATTTATATATCGGTGGAGATCATGAGAACGCAATTGTTTGGGATACATATAAAGAACTTCTTAAAAGATTTCCAACGAGTACAGAACTAACTCGCTATTCAGGGAAAAGGATATCAGAGGTTCTGCATGAGTTTTTTCCATCCTCTGTCGATTGGGAAGAGAAATACAGAAGATATATGTCCAGAAGAGAAACAAATACAGCAATGCTAGAAAATCAATTCCTTCAGGATCTTGATCTTAATACAACTGTAATGCAAGAAAAGAAGAAATTAATAAGACTACGAACCACATTGGAAAACATGCTGTCATCAAGTTTGCGGTTTAAAGAAAAAGAATGGCAATCAATGATTTTTGAAATATTGAGACTTCTTTTTCCTAAGTATTGTAAAGTCTTTAAGGAATTCAGGATTCAAAATCCAAGCAACGCTCGATCGCATTTTCGTTCAGATTTTGTGATGGCAGATTATGATGGGTTCATTGATATTGTCGAAATCAAAATACCAGAAATCTCATGCATGTCCAGTACAAGAAAATACCGGAATAATTACTTTCCAACAAAAGAGCTTTCGGGCACTATTATCCAAGTGGAAAATTATATATATTCGCTGACATATTGGGGTAAAAACGGTGAATTAGCAATTAACAAAAAATATCAGAATGAATTGCCTCCTGGCGTGGCGCTACGAACCGTGTCCCCACGAGGTATAATAATTATGGGCCGAAATTCAGATTTTAACACAGATAAACTAAAACTGGATTTTGAGTTAATAAAAAAACAATATCGAAATATTATTGATATACTTACCTATGACGATCTATTGAGACGTTTAACCACTCTGATTAATGCATACTAAAATGGGAAGATATATAAAAGTCCTTGACACTAGCAACTACCTACAATGTTTGAGCCCGTCCAGGGCAGGAGGAATTTACGTAGCCTTTAGTCAAGTGTGCAAGAGATTTACAGATAAGTAGGTTGATAATATTCCGTAATTACCTGCCAATAGGCAAGAAAATCAGACAATGAGCTTGATTTGATTTGAATTATACTTTGATTGGTCGTACAGTGAAAACAATTGGGACCAATTGAGTTGTAAATGTACGGGGAGGCTAAAAGTCTGACTGATATCAATAGATGCCATAGTCAATAAAAGTGGGAATACGTTTTATTCTGATCCAAGGAATGCGTTGCTAAAAGCGATGATGGAATAATGAAAAATTGAAATCGGACAATGTAGTATGTCTCTGATTTTGAACAGTGGATGAGGTTGAAGCATGAAATTTTTGACAAGTGAAGTAGATGCTCCTGATATTCCAGAAAGATTACTACAAGATCATGAAGATGGGAAAGTAGTATTTTTTTGTGGAGCTGGGATTTCATATCCTGCTGGATTGCCCGGATTTGAAAAGCTAGTTGAGCAAGTATATAATAATATCGGCTTTCAACCTAGAAGCGATATTCAACAGATAGCATTCAAAGATCAACAATATGATGTTGCAATCTCTCTCTTGGAATCAGTTATTTCTGGAGGTCGAGATAGAGTAAGGAAGCAAATTGCAGAAATCCTTATTAATCCGACAATCAATGAGAAAACAACAGTAATGCACAAGTCATTGCTGACTCTATCAAATAATAAAGATGGAAAACTTAGGCTTGTTACAACAAATTTTGACCGAATTTTCGAACATGTCATTAAAGAAGCTGGTGTAGCTAGAGAGTGTTTTAAGGCTCCCGCCTTACCGATTGCAAACGAGGAATGGGATGGCCTAGTATATCTTCATGGCCTTCTAAACGAAGAGCCGGAATCAAAGGAAAGTAGGTCGATAATTGTATCAAGTGGGGATTTCGGGCAGGCTTATCTCATTGAACGTTGGGCATCTCGGTTTCTTAGTCAGCTATTTGAAAATTTCACTGTTTGTTTCGTGGGATATAGTCTTGAAGATCCTGTCGTACGCTATATGACGGACGCACTTGCAGCAACAAGACTTCGTGATGAAAATCTACCTGAAATGTTTGCATTTTGTCCTTACGATGTTTCAAAAAAGGACAAGACACTGAACAAAAACAAATGGAAGGCCAAAGGTGTTACACCTATCTCATATAACGGAGAGAGAGATCATAAATTACTGCAAGAAACCTTGAAGTTGTGGGGTATTACCTATCAGGAAGGTTGGCAAGGAAAAATCTCTGTGATTCGTTCCTTGATGGGGACAAAACCATCTCCCAGCACTGTTGAAGATGATACTGCAAGAAAGATGATTTGGGCTCTAAGTGATCCTACTGGGAAACCTGCAGAATTTTTTGCAAAGGCGACTCCGGTATTTGATTTGTCATGGTTGTTTGCCTTTAGTGAAAAAAAGTATTCATCTGGAGACATAGCCATTTTTGGTGTCCACAAAGCATGCGGACGAAAATTTGAAGCGGAATATACATTCTTGAGAAGACCTTATACCGATGCTCAAGAACCTCCAAATATGTCACTCGTCAGTAATGATTTATTTGGAATGAAGAATGATGAAGTAATGAATTGGCTTGCCCACTGGCTTGTGAGGCATCTTAACAACCCAGCTTTGATTGTATGGGTGAGTGAAAGAGGGGGCGTTCTTGCTCCCGAGTTTCGAAGATTGATTATTGATCGGCTAAATCATATCGCTCAATTGGTGAATTCAGGTAAGGCTAAAGAGCTTGATGATATTCTGTTAGATAGTCCTGATGGTATACCTGATAAAGCTATGACATCTTTATGGGAACTCGCTCTTTCAGGAAAATTATGCATACCCATTGGAAGGCACTCGATTATTCAGACTTGTAATCATATCAAAGAATATGGATTGTCTCCTTCCCTTAAGAGTCTATTATTGAAAGCTTTCTCACCTGCTGTGATTTTAAGGGCACACACGAAATATAAATCGGGGACGTCTTCAGAGAATGGAATGAGGAGAATTGGAGATGTCATTGATGCTGAGGTCCTAATAAGCACTCAAGCGATTTCCTTTGCAAAAATTGTTAATGATTACCCACAATGGAAAGAATCTCTTCCTAATTTAATAGTGGACTTTACGATACTATTAAAAGAAACAATGGATTTGCAAAAAAACCTAGGTAAAATTTCTGATGATTCCGATTATACCTGTATCAGTATTAATTCAATCGATGAGGTTGAACTCGAAGAATCCCGTTATTCATGGATCTGTCTTGTAAAAGTCCTTCGAGATTCTTGGCTTGAACTTAATAAGAATAATAAAGAGTATGCAAATCTAATAATTGATTTATGGTGGAACTATCCTTACCCAATATTCAAAAGACTGTCATTCTATGCATTATCCCATCTCAACATTGTCGATGCTAACCGAGTAATTCGAATGTTTACAGAAAGAAGTGGTAAATGGCTCTGGTCTTTTGAAACACAATTCGAAGTACTGCAGCTATTAAAGAAGATTACAGTGAGTTGTAATCAATGTGAGATTAATAAGATTGAAAACTTACTATTGGAAGGACTCCCTGAAGAATTTGCCAGAATGGATACCGAACCGACAAAAAGAGAAGAATGCTATGAACATGCTCTATGGCTTCGTCTTGGTGTTCTAAAAGAAGCAAGCTCGGGTAGTCTTGATAAAATGGCTGAACAGCGGTTTGAGGGAATTATCGAAAAATATAATTTGCCTATAGTTGTAAGTGAAGAACAAGAATATCCAATAAGAATGAGCATGGAAATTGAATCAGAATTCGAATGCATTAAATTGCCTAGAGAAGTAAAAGATTTATATGCATCAATTAGGGACAATCAAGAACGAAAAGGTTGGGAGGCTGATGATTGGAAAGATCTTTGCAAGGCTGAATTGGACTTGGTTGTAGATGCTTTGCTCCAACTGCATGATAATGGATTTGACTCGTTCCATTGGTGGGATAGCGCCTTCTCCAATTGGGCTACTGAAGAAGTGGTTGAGGCTTCTTGGATGTCCCTCTCAAACACAATTCTAACCTTTTCTGAAGAGTTTTTTGCTTCTTGCTCTCAAGGGCTGAGTAGATGGATGCAGGCTACTGCGAAGACTGTATCTTGTGATGACGATACATTTCTTGGATTGATTGAACGAATAATTTCATGTTCGCCCTCTGATCAAAGAATTGGTAATGATTATGTGACATCGGCAATCAATAATCCCGTAGGGATTAGCACGTCAGCATTATTGGATTGGTGGTTCAGTAAAAAGCCCAAAGATGGCCAATTGTTAACACATGCCGTAAAGCAGCTACTTGAAAAGATATGCACGCAAGAAACAGAGAATTATTTAAATGGCAAAGTAATTCTTGCCTCATACGCTCTTTCTTTATTCCGAATTGATCCTGAATGGACAAAATCATTTCTTTTGCCGTTATTCAATTGGAGTATACCACGAGAATATACAGTTGCTTGCTGGCAAGGGTTCTTGTGGAATCCAAGAATTACTCTTCCATTCTTGGATGAGATTAAGGAATATTTATTACTAACGGTAAATCATCGTGACAAGCTACGGTTAGGTGTACAAAACTATGTAAGGATTATTACCAATATTGGAATTCATAAACCTGATATTTTTACATATAAGGAGATTGCAGACATCCTTTTTCAGTTTGATAAAGATGAACTGATTTCTGTTTCCTACTATATCAAAGAGATTGTAGAGAGTGCTGAAGATAAATTGGAGGAAATTTGGGATCGGCGATTAAGTAAATTTTTTCAGCATTGTTGGCCGAAAAGAGAAACACTGCTTGATGAGAATATTTCACAGGTGATTGTCCTAATTTGTATTGGGGCAGGAAAAGTTTTTGAGAAAGTCTACAATGATTTGCACTACTATATCTCCGTAATTGAATACCCTGATATTGTATTGTTGAAATTGTATAAATCAATTATATGTAATAAGTTCCCTGATACTGCGCTCAACCTTATTAACAAGGTAATTGGGCCGAATAGAAGTAGGTTGCATTTAACATACCTTGGGCCATGTTTAGAACAGATAATCGGTGCAAAGATCTCGTTAGAATCAAGCACAATATATCGAAGCTTATTTTCATTAATATAATCAAGGAATATTTAAGCATTACTTTCTAGATACATAATCAGCAAATTCCCAATATTCTCACCTCTTACACCAATATGGCAGAACTGTTGTTGCTAGTTCAAATCATAATACCCAACCTCAGGAAATAGTGCATATAAAGATGGCCGATTGA
>JAHKLZ010000030.1 GCA_020854775.1 Candidatus Woesearchaeota archaeon
CATTTCGCCCAATATCCCATTAATGTAGTTATTTTGATATTTTTTTCTCTTAAACTGATTTTATTTTTCCGTTTTTTCCGTATTTGCATTCAAAACTCCAATCTGTTTTTCAGGAAGGCAGGCAAGAGAAAACAGAGCTAATGCAAACCCTTGCCTGATTGTCCTCCCTATCTATTTTTATATATTGTATCCGTTTTTGCGCTTTTGATTTCGAATTTACCTATCGGATAATATGCTATTAATTGCGGATATTCCCCTGCTATCAATTTAAACTCAAAACCGATAATTTCTTTTGCTATATCTTTACCATTTATTTTTACCTGAACATCAAAAGTATCTTTTCCGCTCATTATTTCTACTTCGTTATAATCCTGTTTTTTCATTTCCTCACAACCTTTTCTCTCCAAACCTCGTCTAACGTTACCCGCCTTAACTCTATTTTGGTTTTCCTGATTTTGTCATCTAATTTATCTCTGGCTTGGTATAATTTTAATAACTTTTCTTCCAACTTTTCTTTCATTTTTCCTCCTTAAAATTTCTTGATATTCTTTCCAGTAAGGACAATTTGGTCTGTTGGAGTTAGTTCCTCTTTGAATCTGCTCATAAGTCCTATAAGAGCAATTTCCGTAATACATACAATCTATACAAAATCCCAGACCTCGCCAATCCTTTTTATTCTTTTTTATAAGTTTTTCATAGTTTTTCTCTATGCTCATTTTCCAATTCTTCTACCTTGGTTTCGGTTACAATGCAGTCTTTAATATTCATAGCTGTATTTACTATTGCGTCAATAACCCGATTAAAAACTCCTATGTCTATTTCATCACCGGCTTCAAATTTTATCTGTAGTTTGAATTTTCTCATTTTTACCCCCAAATCTCAAAAGCAATAACAATTAATAAGGTTATAATTCCTGTTACTTTAAAGAATATAATTAATTTTTTTCTATTTTCTGAATCATATAAAAATTCCTCTAAAAAAGCATCATATAATATCCAGAATATAACCCCAAAAAGTCCAACTAAAATCCAAATCAAAATAAACCCTACAATAAAATCAATCATTTTTACCACTCCATTTCCCAAATCATTTTCCCTTGAATTACTTCCAGCATATCTACTGCTTTCCCGTGGCTCTGCGCCATTCCTTTCATCATCGTGTGTTGTAGAATCAGAGCGTCGTTATGGCTTTCAACAATTCGATATAAATCATCAATAAGTAATCTCTGTTGATAATTCTGGTACATCATTAAACTTGTTATTAAGATTACCAGTATTAAAATTATTTTCATTTTTTACTTCCCTTTACTTCGCCATTTCCGTTAAAACTACTATTTAATACCTTGATAAAACAATCCTTACATAGTTTCCTCATTTTGTACTTACCTTCAGTCTGCGGTACATAAATTTCGTTCCTGTCGATTTCTTTTTTGCATTTTTGACAAAATATTATTTTAGCCATCTTCTCTCCTTTTGTTTTGGGAGTGCCGGTGATTGACACTCCCTCATTTTGACCCTTATCTTATCAAGATTTTTTCCTCATTATGTCCAACAAATTTATCTCATAGGCTTTTTCCTTTCCGGGCATACTATCAATCTATCTGATTTTTTGTTTTTGTCGGCATAAACCACAATATCGCTTTCCTGAAACCATGTACAAAAACAATATTGTTTCCCTTTTGATGTTTCTGATATTCTGCCCTGTTTAATAACCATCTTTGCATATCTTAAAGCCTCATTCATTTTTAAATCAGTATGATTTTCTATAATTAATTTTTCCATTTTACTCTCCGTATATATCCTTGTTTTCCCGATACATTTCCAATTTTAGCTCATTCTCCAAATAATGATAGAAGTTTCCAATCTCTCCCCTCAAATCGTCCGGGTCAATATACATTTCTAACAATTCAAGCTTTTCCGAATAATCCAAACCATAAAACCATCTTTTCGCTTTCTCAAGTTCTGTCATGCCTTGTGTTATTGCTATCTTGCCTTTTATTATTTTATTAGGAACTCCACTCCCGCCTTTTGGTGGGTTTTTTGGATTAAGATGTCCTTTATCTGGCTGATAACCATTATTCATGTTTACCTCCTAATAATCTATTTTCTCACACAAAAGTTTAATTTCTTTTTCATACTCTTCAGAAGTTAAGTTTTTGGCTATGATTTTCTTTTTTTCTTCTTCATAAACTATGTCTTTAATATTCGATTTCATATTTTTCTTCTTCCATGATTTTAGAGTATTCCGGATAGAATTCTAATTCAATATTCCCGATAGTTCCGTCTCGGTTTTTGGTAATTCTGATTTCTATTTCTTCTGCAGGCTCTCCGCCTTTTCTTATTTCGGTTTTTTCTTTCAATCGGTTTTCCCAATAAATCAACATTACAATATTGCTTACTTCTTCTATGCGTCCTGAATCCCTTAAGTCTGTCATTCTTGGTGGTCGGATTCGTTCTTTGTTTCGTGATAATTGGCTAACTACAAATGTTACGATTTCTTTGTCTAAAGTAATTCCCTGTAAATCCTTGATATTGTTGCTTACCCTTTCATAATCGGACCTTGCCCCCCTTCGGTCTAAATTTTGAAGGTAATCTATAAAGACTATTTCCGGGTCATACTTATTGATGTATTTTCTGATGTCTTCAATGGTGGATACTTTCTTGATATTAAGATTCCATTCATCTCCTATTGTTTCAGCTACTTTAGTCATAGCTTCTTTTTCGCCTTGCTGAAAATACCCACTTCTGAAATCCATGATGTTTTTATCCATTTCATTGCTTAGTATCCTTCTGGATAATTCCATTGGTGTCATTTCACTACTGCAATACAAGACTCTTTTTTTAGAATGTCCG
>JAHKLZ010000031.1 GCA_020854775.1 Candidatus Woesearchaeota archaeon
GATTAGCATCATCAAGAGTCGGGCAAGAGGCTTCAGGAATATGGGGAATTTCATGAATATGATCTACTTCGTCTGCGGAGAATTGACCCTTCCTCTGCAGCCAATCATGTAGAGCTACCCACTATAAACAGCGAAAGGCCTACTAAAGTAAATATTAGTGTAGTCCAAGGAAACCTAACTGCTCTGTTGTTGGCGATTATGGTGGAACCATCCGAATAGGTTGATTAGTAATCCCATTGTGCTAGGACCCGGAACAAGAATTCTTTACTGCGATTCCTAAGGGGCTTGTATCGGGATAGAAATCTCATGGTTGTTCTCTCCAGACGCCAAGATCGGCTCATAAACAGCAGCTATCACATCTTCGAACCTCATTCCCCTATGCATGGAGGGTATAACAAGGTTCCCAGATAGAATTTGAGGATCGTATCAAAAGAGAGGACATCCATTGTATTCTGGATTTTTATAAGTTTGACGGGAGAATTGGCATCACTGAATTCGCTCATCCTATGCTGCATGCAAGCACAAGCCTCCCAACGGAGGACCTCATCCCGTTGACGGATGGTCTTGAGGAAGCTCCATTTGGATGCTATAGCTTTCGCAAGAGGGTTTTCGCCCTGCTTTTTTACAGGCTCTCGGCGGCCCAGATTATCGCTGGTTCCGTTGTCGAGTCCAACTACTACAATATTCAGGACTGCAGTCTAGGAAATTGAAAGAAGTCAATGTTGTAGCGAGGTAACGAGAAGAAAAATACAAGAAAATCAAGAATCAACAAAAGAGAAAACTCATATTACTATTTGAAATGTATGATACAATCGCTAACAGTACAAGAAAAGCAAACAGCAAAGAGGTAAGCATGAGAAAGAAGGCAATTGCGTTAATCACTATCTTGAGTTTCATGTTAGCAGTGTTTGCAAGCCCCTCAAATTTTGTCATGAAAGAGGAGGTGGAAGGGAAAGAATTGGGACCCTTGTGGGATAATACAGAAGTTTTAATGCCGATTGATAAATTTCAAAGGTTATATCCGGAAGCTATCGCCTTCAATCCGTATGAAAATGGAATTGTTAGTAAAGAGAAATACTTCAAATTCCCCAAGCCAAGGATCATCGGAAATATTCCATTCCAAATACAGTTTTATTTCTTCGATGATCAACTTTGGAAGGTGTCACTAACATTAATAGGACAAGGAAGAATTGGTATTTTATCAAATTATGCCGAAACCTTATATAAAGCACTTGAGATGAAATATGGCACTCAAAAGCAGACATTTGAAAAAGAAGACTTTTCTTTTATAGATCATTTATCAGCTACGTGGGAACTTAATTTGGCCGATATTTCTTTTAATTATTGGAATTATGATTCCAATCCACATATAGAATTAGAATATAAAGTCAATTATAATCGGATGCAAGCATATCTAGTGCATGAGTATCTGTAGTTAGTTATATGGTCGCCGAATCATATCGACCATTATTGGTGACTATCACATCCTCGAAATTCAACTCACGACCTGATCTGGTACTCAATCGGTACCGTAATGGGCAATACAATTCGATTAGCGGTATCGTGATTAGTTTTATGCAGCTCAAGAAATCAAGAGAAGCATAACTTCGGCCAGCTATGTGTATGTTCATGACTGAAGTGTATTATCTATGAAATTTGGTTAATTAACGAGCTGTATCAAAAATCCTTAAAATCAGAATACTTGTCTGGTTTTAATTTCAAGATGCTTAATGGGGGAGTTTTTTAAATATTGTTGGTTCAAACGCTCCACCTTTTCTTTATTAACTTGAAATACAGGATGTGATACAACTCGATAGCCATATCGTTCGATTTTACTTTGAATTTGATGGTATTCCATGTTCATAGTTCTAACTGCTTCACGAATGGATTCCTCGGAAAAATATTTACATTCTGCAATTATTTCAATTTGATCAGTGAAGCTATTTAATCCTTCATTTGGATAAATCAACTTCCCTCCCTCCATATTCTCAAATACTTTCTTACAAAACATACTATCTTGCTTAAATAGATATTTCTTAAAACCAGCTACATGCTCAAGTAGATTCATATCGCTTGGTAATAAGCAAGCATATCCAGTTTGATTACTACATCTATAGAAAGGTTGATACCCGATTGGCAAAACTGAAGGACTTTGATTCGCAATATCTGATGATGTATGTGGCCTAACTAAATATTCAGGAGCCCTATAAATAGTAGAATAATAAGTATTTGTGATGTCTTTTCTTGAGAGTGGCTCCCATTGGTTCCTGCTTGTGTACTTACAGCAAGCAAAAAAAAGTGCTACCTCAAAATCATTTGTAATATCTAGCCAAAACGTCTTTAATCCATAATGTTGTGCTAGAATACTTCCTTGGATAGTAATCCCGTGTTTATGAAATTCCTCTAAGTATGAAAACTTATTAAGAAGCGATACAAATTCATTTACTCTCAATTGAGCGATGATTATCTCTACTTCTCTTTCTTCATCAGTTTTACACGTTTTGAGGTGTCGACTCAAAGAGGGTTGTGATAAGGGGTAATTATTGTTTTCACCTCGATAGAAGAAATCTCTAGTAGGTTGTTTTACTACATTTCCATGAGGATATGTCATAGCAAATCCATCATAGAAGCTATCACTTAAAACTTCTCTATAAAATGCCAATCTTTCCTCTGTTTGTCGAGATGCTTCAGGGATTGAATCTTTCCTTTTAATAAATTCTAAGATTTCATTATGCCCTTGTTTTGCTTTTTCTGTATGATCTATTGCTCTCAAACGATTCAGCTCGTTGATATTTCTCCACTCTTTTATTGTATCAAATGTGGTAACTGCTCAGGTGTACCTTCCCAATCATGAGCAGGATGGCACTCTTTAGTGTTGTTCCCTGGCTTGAATAGAGTCCCATTCCCACCTAAGACCAAGCTTCCCAAACAGCCTTCAAGGCATGCTAATTCTTTGCAAATAA
>JAHKLZ010000032.1 GCA_020854775.1 Candidatus Woesearchaeota archaeon
GCAATCAAGGTTATTATTATTATGGATAAGCATACTTTCTTCATTAAGTTCTCCTTTATTTTAGCCCATTAGTTCTGTTAATATTCATACTTTTGGCATAAATTTTAAATATTGGAACATATAAGTGTATGAGACTGCTTCGGTCGCTTTTCATTCGCTTCTTCAGCGAATAATGTTCTTAGTTTATAGTTTTTCGTTTTTGGTTAGGAATTCGGGTAATTCTTTAATGAAACCCCTGATTCTTTTTTCTATTATTCCAATCTCCAATCCTTGCAACATCTATACCCACAATCTTTACTCAATAATAATTTAGTCGTTAGTCGTTGGTATTTAGTATATAAAGACTGTTATCAGTTTTTAGTTTATAGTTTTTAGTTAAATATTATCGGGTTTAATTGGATGAGATTGCTTCTTCACTTCGTTCCTCGCAATGACAATATAGTCGTTAGCCGTTGGTATTTAATATTTAGTTAGAATAGCATTTTTCAGTTCTTGGTTTTTAGTTTTTAGACTAAAGAACAAGAAAAATAGTTATCAGTTTTTAGTTAAGAGTAAGAGCTAAAAATCTTTAGCTGCAAGATTGCAAGGATACAATGTTGCAATACTGTCTTATTCCATTCTTGCATCTTTGCATTATTGCATTCTTGCCTTTGCTTATTACTCATTACTTGTTACTAATCACTATATTTTCTTCTCTTGTCTTGCGGTATACGTTATACGGTATACTTAATACTTTTTTCCTCTGTCATTGCGAGCCTGCCCTTAACTATTGTTAAGAGGCAGGCGTGGCAATCTCATTCATTGTTGCCTGCATTCTTTGATCAAAAATCAAAAATGGATAATTATTTTTGTTAAAATTACAACTTTATATTTTTATTTTGTATTTGTCTGTAAACTAAAAACTGAAATCTGAAAACTTACTTTCACCTATTCCAGCGTTTTTTACTCTATACCATTTTTGCATTATTCCAATCTTCCATCCTTGCAAAACATATATAAGTTCAGTATTCACTTGTTACTTGTTATTGTTTTCATTGTCAAAAGAACCGTCCCCGTGACAATGTTCTTCAATCTACATATACCACTATTTGAACCCACTCTCCGTCATATTTCGCTGAAATCGTATACCTTCCGGCCTTATACGGGGTAAAGGTTGTTTGAAACGAGCCTGTTATTGGAGATATACCCCAAACAATACCACAGCCAACGCACGAATACATTGCTACCCATTTTTCAAACTTGGAAATATCCATTTTAATCAGCTTATCATCTGAATTATAGGCTTTAATCTCAAATTTTTTAGATTGATTAACTTTCATCTCAACCTGTGCAGGAATTATTTTAAGATAAGCTAATTCAATGTTTTCCTGGTCATATTCATCATTCCCGCCTGCCGGTGGAGAAGGCATAAAACCATCGCATCCTGTTATTAGAAACATGATCATTATAATAACTATTAACGATAAAGAAACTTTTCTCATAAAAGTTCTCCTTTGTTCAGTTCCATTAACTCTTTTTTACATATGAACTTCTCAAATTTAATATAAACCTACGGAACAGAAAGAATGAGTTAAGAATGTTTTTTGTTAATACTTTAGATACTTTTTGAATGAAAACCCGGATTTTTTCCCCATTCTTGCATCATATATAATTTTAGTATTTACTCAATTTAGTCATTTTAGTCATTGGCCGCTGGTATTTAGTATTTAATAATTTGGTGAAATACATTCATGTCATCTTTTTACGTTCACTGCTTATTGTTTTTCGTTTTATTAAATTCCCTTTAGGTATAATTGAAAGAGATTGCTTCGTCACTTCGCTACTTGCAATGACACTATAGTAGCTAGCTGCTTGTATTTGTCCTTGCAAGCCTGCCTTTAAAAATGTTAAGAGGCAGGCTTGGCAATTTCATTTATTTATACGTAAAAAATTATTATCTAATCTAAAAACTAAAAACAACAAGCTATTGCAAACTAATGATTTCTAAAATGTTGTCAAAAGAACCGTCCCTATGACAATTACACGGTCTGCCGTCCCTATGACAATTATAGAGTTTTAGTCAATAAATTGGGCTTGTAGAATACTCTTGGTACCGGAAACACTCTGGACGAAAACAACTCCATCCATATTAAACCCGTCCCAGTTTATATCTTCCAGCGTAATGGTAAAACTTTTACTTTCACCGGCAGCAAGAGATGCAATAGAAATCTTTTGTTCTTCAAAAATATCAACTACAGCACGTGAAAAGCTACCACGTTTTCTAAAAGCCATACCATTGATAACCAGATTTGATAAGGTATTATTGCTGATATTTTTCACAGTACCGGTCAATACCGAAGTATTGCCTTCAGCAGTCCTGGTCGCTTTAATAGAGACCTTTGGACTGGCATTCAGGTGACCTTTAATTGTATTGTTTATAGTGTTATAAGAATTTGAATTTGTACGGTTTGTGCCATTAAATAATGTCTGTGGAACGCCGGACAAAGAATACCAATCAAAACGGTCCCTTGCTTCTTGTAATAAATAAGAACCCCAGGGGATTAAATTCACAATGATTACTTCATCCCTGCTGTATTCAGTTGCTATCTGCTCTAATACGGGCTTTAAGGGCTCGCAATAACCACAACCATCTGCACTAAAGCTTTCCACCAGTACTACCTGGGAAACTTCTTCTTCACCCTCACCTTCTCCTTCGCCTTCACCTTCAGTCGGGATACTGGTCCCATCACAACCGGTAAAGACAAAAATTCCTAAAAGTAAAATCAGCACTAAAACAAAAATTTTTTTCATCCTTTTCTCCTTTTTCTATTTGTTTTATTTATTGATTAATACAATTGCAGATAAGATAAAATCTTATCTTTGCTGTTGCAATTCTTTTGCTATTATAACCGGAAATCATTCTTTTGGGCAAGAAAAAATATTACTGATATTTTTTATTATATATAAACAGAAGAAGGGGTCTTTTGGGAACCCCTTCTTCTGTTTATTCTGTAAACATCAAGTCTTAATTCTATTTAATATGTTTTTGTTTCACTATTTACCCTGCATCAATCAATATATTTACGCTCATTGCATAAGTCACATTTGTCGCCAACTTCAAGTATCCATTCTTTGTAATATTCACCATCCATGCCTGGGCAAAATTTATCTATAGTAGCTTTATACCAGGGACTATTCTTATCTTCCGGGTCTATACAATCTTCAAGGAACCTAATGTCACCAAATACTATAAAACATTCAACTCTATCTTTGTCTTCCACATAATATTCTCCAACACCAAAAGCAAACAAGCCCTTACTTATATTACCAACATTGTCTTCCAGTTCAACCAATAAAATATAAACACCGCTATCTGGTATCAGTACATCTTTCGGTCTACCATTAACTCCTACAGGTGAATTATAACCTATAAAATCTACATTATCTGTCGCCGTCAAACAAGTAGTTTTTGTATCAACAGGGCAGCCTATGCCACTGTCAGACCAGATTGGGTCTGCACAGGTTAAGTCACAACATCTGTCAAACGGGTTATCAAAATAGTCATAAATGCTGATTGCCCATCCGGCAATACCTGAGCAGTCATCGCCACAGCATTCATCGGTTCCTTCACAAATGTCGGTAGTAGCAAAACTTTTAAAGGAAATTTCACAGCCAGCACAGTAACATTCATCAACTTCTACCACTAAGCCAAGGTAAGGGGGTTCACAGTCAACGATAACCGGGAATTCGACACAGACGCCGTCTTCACCGCATTCACCAGCTTCAATTTTTACAATACTTGCACAGCAGTCACCAATTTCACAGGTATCAGGCAAACAAGGACCACTAGTGATAACA
>JAHKLZ010000033.1 GCA_020854775.1 Candidatus Woesearchaeota archaeon
AAACTTAAATTATGGCTAAAATTAAGGACTTACCAAAACATAAAAGGCCAAGAGAGAAATTAACAGAAAGAGGTGCGGAAAATCTCACCAATGCCGAGCTTTTGGCAATTTTAATCCGTACCGGTCGTGCCGGTAAAAGTGCACTGGATATTGCCAAAGAAACCTTAAAGAAATATCCACTGACCAGGCTATTATCCGTAACTCAGGATGAATTGCACAATATCAGAGGATTGGAGGGAACAAAATCAATCACTATTCAGGCAGCGCTGGAGCTTGGAAGAAGGGCTTCCGGTGCTTTTGATGATTCTCTACCCATTTTAGATTCCGTCCACGCCACAGTTGCTCAACTTCATGATATCCGCACCAAACAAAAGGAATACTTTCTAGTCTTATATTTAAATGCCCGAAAGCAGTTAATCCGGAAAGAAACGATTTCTATTGGGACTCTTACAGAAACATTAGTGCATCCCAGGGAAGTCTTTCAGCCTGCAATCAGCTGTTTTGCCAGTTCGGTTATTTTAGCTCATAATCATCCGGATAATGATATTGAAATTTCAGATGCTGATCGGAAAATGACTGAAAAATTAATTCAATCCGGAGTTATCCTGGATATTGAAGTTCTTGATCATATTATTGTAACGAACAATAATTATATTAGCTTTAAAGAAAAAGGAGTTTTATTTTAAACCTTTTGCACCGCTAGTTGATTGCAATGTCTAACAGTTTAAGAAAAGATTTAAAAATAAGTCAAACAAAATAAATAGCTTATCTATAACAGAATATAACAGGGAAGGGAACTTTAAAATGGCACAACTGGAAAATATTGAAGCAATTGAAAAAAGGCTTTGGAATTCGGCAGATACTCTGCGGGCGAATTCCAATTATGCCAGTAATGAATATTTTATGCCGGTCATGGGATTAATCTTTCTGCGGCATGCCTACAGCAGATTTCTGGCAGTCAAAGATGAGATAGAAGCGTCTCTTCCCACTCGCGGCGGTGTAAAAAGACAGCTGAGCAAAGAAGATTTCAGCAAAAAATCAGCTATATTTTTAGAGCCAAAAGCTCAGTTTGATTATCTAGTTAGCCTGACCGATAGCGATGACCGTGCGAAAGCCATAATCAATGCCATGGAGTCAATCGAAAGAGATTATGAAACTCTCCGCGGTGTCCTGCCCAAACAGGAATACCGGGAGCTGGATAATGAGATTCTGGCTCAATTGCTCCGAAACTTAAACCCGGAGGAATTAAAAAGAGTTTCCGGTGATGTCTTTGGCCGAATCTATGAATACTTTCTGACCCAGTTTGCTGATCAGAAAGCCCATGACGGAGGTGAATTTTTTACTCCTATATCTTTAGTATCTCTTATTGCCAATGTTTTAGAGCCCAAACGGGGAACAGTTCTGGATCCCGCCTGCGGCAGTGGGGGTATGTTTGTGCAGAGTGCCCGCTTTGTGGAAAGAATTCATGAAAATCCTAATGATAACCTTAATTTTCTCGGGCTGGAAAAAAATGCCACCACCATCAACCTGGCAAAAATGAACCTGGCAGTCCATGGCTTGGTTGGTGATATCAAAAAGGCAATTACCTATTATGCAGACCCCCACGATATGTATCATAAAGCAGATTTTGTTATGGCTAATCCACCATTTAACGTGGATGAAATCGATGCAGATAAAATCAAAAATGACCCCCGTTTGCCTTTTGGTCTTCCCGGAGTGAACAAAAAAGGTAAAGTCTCCAATGGTAATTATGTCTGGATTAGTTATTTTTATAGCTATTTGAATGATAAAGGGCGTGCAGGATTTGTCATGTCTTCCCAGGCGTCCAGTGCGGGAAACACAGAAGCAAAGGTTCGTCAAAAGCTAATTGAATCCGGTCATGTAGATATTATGATAGCTATCCGTTCTAATTTCTTCTATACCCGTTCTGTTCCCTGTGAATTATGGTTTTTTGATAAAGACAAACCAGAAGAATTAAAAAATAAAGTATTGATGATTGATGCCCGGGAAATCTACCGAAAAGTTACCCGTCGTATTTTTGATTTCAGCCCTGAACAGCAGCAGAATATTCTATCTATCATCTGGCTATACCGGGGGCAAAAAGAACGTTTCCATCAATTAGTCATAAATTATATTTCAAAATCACTCAGTGGGGCACATAAAAGTCCTTCTCTTATTCAGGACTATAAAAAGACTTTTAGTAATTTGGAAAATAAAATGCAGATTTTTTTAAAGACAATACCCAAAAACGAAAAAACTACAGAAATAATAAATGAGCTTGAAAAATGTCGACAAGCCTATCTGGACAATTCCCGATTATTTACTGAATTAGCAAAAGAGAAGGATGATTGGTGGGAAAAGCAGGATAAAGAGAATCTAAAGTTATCCTCAGCTCTTGAGGAATTAAATCTGTTTTCTGAAGAGAATAAAAAATTAATTAAAGAGGCAGAGATGATGTATCGGCTTATCAACCGACTGGTTGATGATTGTCAGAATAAGTCAACTGCTAAAAATAATAGCCAATGGAACATTAGGGATATTCAAAATCTTAAGAAAGAAACTGAAGAAGCCCGTGACAATTTGGTTAATCAATTAAAACAGGTTCGTTATTTCTACCATCAGGCTCAATGGCTCACAGAGAGATTCCCTGATGGCCAATACCGCGATGTAGAGGGATTGGTCAAACTGGTAGACAAAGAAGAGCTGAAAGAAAACGACTGGAGCCTCACTCCCGGCAGATATGTAGGGGTAGCCCCGGAAGAGGAAGACCCGGACTTTGATTTTGCGGAAACGATGCGTAATATACATACAGAATTGCAAGAATTAAATGTCAAGGCAAATGAGTTAGCAGAAAAAATTAATGAAAATTTCAGGAAATTGGGAATATGAAATTAATTAAATACAAAGTTAAGCAGTTTGCAGAGATAATAGGAGGAGGTACACCTAGTACAAAGAATACTGCATATTGGGAAGGGGATATACCTTGGATTACTCCTAATGATTTAACGTCTTTTGAAGGTGTTTATATTGAAAAAGGCGAAAGAAATATCACAAAAGAAGGATTAAACCAATCTTCTGCAAAATTACTTCCTAAAAAAACGATATTACTCACATCTAGGGCACCAGTTGGTTATGTTGCTATTGCGAAGAATGATTTATCAACTAATCAAGGGTTTAAAAATTTAATCTGTGATAAAAATTTATCCGATCCAGAATTTGTGTATTATTTACTAAAAATAAATAAAAAATATTTACAATCCAATTCTACTGGTTCTACTTTTGGAGAATTGTCTGCTTCTAGGGTAAAGAATTTATATTTTTATTTACCCGAAGTTAATATACAAAAAAGAATTGCTTCTACATTGTTAAAATATGATGAACTTATTGACAAAAACCATAAACGGATTCAGCTTTTAGAAGAAGCGGCGCGACTTCTTTATAGAGAATGGTTTGTCTATTTCCGCTTCCCGGGTCATGAAAATGTAAAAATAATTGATGGCATTCCGGAAGGTTGGAAGAAAAAAAGCCTGTCAGAAATTGTAACTACACAATACGGATATACTGAAACAGCTACACAAGATAAGATTGGTCCTAAATTTTTACGTGGGAAGGATATAAATAAATCTTCTTATATTGACTGG
>JAHKLZ010000034.1 GCA_020854775.1 Candidatus Woesearchaeota archaeon
CTCCACCACATACTGAACTGCCGAGATCTTCATTGCAACTATCGGAGTGCCTGATGCCATCGCCTCGACGAAGACTCCCCCAAAAGTCTCGAACTTGGTGGGCATGTAGTAAACTCTTGCATGCCTATATAAAGATTGGAGCTCTTCCGAGGATACCACCCCGGTGAATTCCACGTGGTCTTTTATGCCTAGATCTTCAATCAACCCCATTATTTTAGCTTCGTATTCTTCACCAGTCATAGACTCGTTATACATCATTTCAAATTCATTATCTTTTCCTTTGAAAAATTTTCCTACAATTATGAGTTTAAGCTCTTTTTCTTTTAATACTTCAGAGACAACCTTCAGGGCAGAATGAAGATTCTTACGATCCCGCCACCATTTGGATACCGTTAAGATGTAATTATCTTTATCATATGTACAGAGATCAAAATTGGTACCCCAAGGTATTATGGAATAATAACATACGCTTAATTTTTTTATTTTGGATAAACTGTCAATCTCATATTTTGTCGCACCTACTATTTTATCAAATAAAAGGATCTGTGAAAAGATTAAGGCCACCCGCATGAAGTCTTTGATTGTTTTAGAGATCGACCTGTGAATTCTTGGGGCTAAATATCCATTAAAGTCAGGTTGTGCTATCGTCTTTATGTGTAAAATTTTTGATATAATTAGCAGCATCGAAGTGAGGGGGGAGCCGAAGTGATGATATATTATTAATAAATCAGGTTTATTATTTATTATTTCCTTAATAATCATCGCAGTATTTTTCATGAATTTCACATGAGGTAGGTTGTTAGTTTGCTTTATATCGGGCTGAAGACATTCTCTGGTCACGAGGATATAGTTGATATTGTGTTCTCTACGGCATAGGTAAAATGGAATGTAACACGGAAAATTGGGGATACCATCGGGATCAGTCAAATTTTTCATAATATGTACTATCTCTGTATTACTATTCATAGTATTTATCCTCGTATCTAGAGTAGCACTATAGAATTCTATCATGTTCTTTTTGCCCAATAATCATTCTCTGCTAATTTCCTAACTTTAAATCCTTTCGATGACAAGAATTCGAATATCTTTGGATTCGACTTACCTGAATGATACTCAAAAATTATATTATATATATCATAAATTCTGTCCCCTAAACCATCTAAAGCAAGACATTCTGCGCCTTCAATATCGATTTTCATCATTTTTATCGTTTTATTTGGCAATACCTCATCCAAACGAACACCTTCAACCTCGACAAAATTAGTAGATTTTACCCAGACTATACTATGTGATCCCAGATTCTCCTGACATAAATTTAACCTTACAATTCCATTCTTATTGGTTGCGGCCTTTTTTATGACTTCTACATTAGTAATGTTATTATTTTTTAAATTTTCCATCAAAATCATATAATTACTTGGTTCTGGCTCAAATGCATAAACTTTTTTTGATTTAACTGCCATTAACAACGTATGATATCCAATATTAGCTCCAAGATCCACTGCAATATCATCTTTTGTTAATAGTTCGGCTATCAGATTCCTCAAATGTGGCTCATATATCCGGTTCCTGCGTAGCCCTAACGAATCAGTTGCATCTGTTTTTATGCGAAAACCGCCATCTACCTTGACCCAAGTGCTGTAAAAGTTTAGTGCAAATTTTGATATCTTAGGCCGAATCTTTCCCTTTGTAAGTCTATGTACAAAAGTAATTTCACCGATTTTATAAATTAAACATTCTACTTTTGATATCATTTTATGACACCTTCATTTCTTGGCAAATTTCTCACATTATCATAAACTGCTACAGTACTTTCGACCATCCTGTCTACGCTAAATTCTTCTATAGCTTTCAATCTCGCCATTTTCCCAAGGGTTTTTGCTTTACGTTCATCAACCAAAACATCCAAAATTTTATTTTTTAGATTATATAAATTATTAGGATCGATTAAAATTCCGTTTTTATTATGATCTATTGCCGTTGGGATTCCTCCAATTCTTGACGCGATCACAGGTTTTCCGCATGCCATTGCCTCGAGGATCACCATGGGCAAGCCTTCCAGTCTTAAAGTCGGAAATACAAATAGATCAGCTAAATTATAATATTTTGGTAAATCATTGTCGTTGACATGGCCTGCAAATATAACATAATCTTCAATATTTAAGTCTCGCGCTAATTGCTTTAATTGCTCAAGATAGCTACCTGTACCCAAAATCACTAATATGGTGTCTTCAGTTTTGATGATGTCGGGAAAAACTTTTATTATAGATTGAAATCCCTTTTCCTTCTCAATTCTGCCTATAGATAAGATTATCTTCTTATTCGATAAGCCCAAGTTACTTTTAAAAGCATCAATTTCGGTCGGCTTGAACTTATCTATGTCTACCCCATTAGGAATTACACATAATCGTCCTTCGAGAGATGTATATTGTTCCTTTACATCACTACATAATTCTTTACTTACAGTGATGATCTTATCCGTTTTTTTAAGAATAACACGTTCATCAAATATGTAGGATTTGATCCAAAAAGGCGAAGATAGTAAAAATAATGCTTTATTTATTTTTAATAAATTTTTTATCTCATTAACAAGAGTACCATGTAATGTAACTACGAGAGGAACTGTCTTCTGACAATATCTTATATATCCTAACGCGAGAGTACTCTGGCTATGTACGATATCAAAGTTTTCTATTTGATTTAATTCGTCGAATATTCTCGCAGATTCCCTATAATATCGCTCTCGCGTATATTTTGCCATTGTTTTTGTATAATAGATATCTATGTTATTTTTTGATGTATTCTTCAACCCCTGCGGGTGAGGACCAGTTATTATAGTAACATGGTGCCCCTTTTTTATTAGACCATTTACCAAAGACTCTATATGCATCTCCATTCCACCAACAATGTGTATGGGCAAAGCCTTCGTAAACATGCATATCCTCATTTTTATCTCCTTTAATATACGATAAACTTCTCGATTCGTTCAAATGTATTTTCCCAATTAAATTCTAGAGACTTTTCATAATTTATTTTTCCAATCATTTCTCTAGATTTTGGATTTTTAATCAATCGAAAAATAGAATAAGCCATTTTTTCGGAGTCTCCAGGAGGGATTAAGAACCCATTTACACCATCTTTAACTAAAAAAGGTATTGCCCCTACATTAGTTGCAACGATAGGCAATTTATAATGCATAGCTTCTGCTAATACCATTCCAAATCCCTCCCATAAGGAAGAGAAAACAAATATATCTGAATTTGAATACAAGATTGCTAACATATCATCGTTCACGCGGCCATGAAATTTTACATTTTCCTCCAAGTTCAAACTCTTACATATATCTCGAACCTCAAGAGAATAATCACTTTCTTTATCCAAAGCTCCAACTATATGTAGGCGTACATTAGACATATTATATTTTGATATCAAAATATATAATGAATCTATAATGGTTTTGACATCTTTTCTTCGAGTAACAGAACCCACAAAAAGCAATTCGAGGTTGCGACCATCTTTTATATTTTTCTTATAATTATGGATACTCAATCCGGGATGTGCGATGAGCACATCTTTATTGCGTTTTTTAATTATTTTGTAAACTTCTTCTTGAGTAAATGCGCTGTTCACAATTATTTTATCTGCGAAAAACATAAAGAGATATTCATATATAATTTTTAAAGTTTGATTAAATCTATTTTTCTCCAACGAGGAATACGTGTGATGTACTAAGGGAATAGTTTTAATATTTTTTCTAAATGCGCCCCGTAAAAGATTGTTGGTTATATTAAATATAAAAAGATCAGAACTCCTAACAATATCCTCTATTATTATCATATTGTTTTTTCGATAATATAATAGTTTTATGAACCAAAGATTTCTAAAGATAAATCCACCCTTGAACCTGAAGGGAGTGTCGTATATCGATACCACTTCAACCTGATGGAACTTGTTGGCTAGATATTTGTACAATTTATCATTATATATTTCTCCTCCGGTTATAGGGGGCTGAAAATGCGATACTATTATTAATATTTTGCAATCATTCATATTAGTTACCGATCCGATATATTATATAGTTTCCCAGATAGTTAACAATTTCCCTGTCTCGTTGTGTATATTGAAATCTCGTTTCACTTTTATCGCTCCATTATCACCCATTGTTACTCTCAAATCCTCAGAATCTAATAACTTCTTTATGGCCTTCGCTAATTCTCTTGGGTTCTCTGGATCTACAAGAAACCCCTCAACTCCGTCCGTGATAAGCTCTGGTATGCTCCCTATATTACAGGATACAACAGGTATTTTGGCTATCATGGCCTCTTGCAGAGTCAAAGGACAAACGTCCATATCACCATTACTCCCTTTTATACAGGGTAAGACAAAAATCCCAGCACTTCCCAGTTCCCTTATCAACCCTTCTTCACCCAAGCTACCTAAAAAAGTTATATCATCCTCCAATTGCAGGTCTAGAACCATATCTCTAAGCTCACCCTCCAGCGGTCCTGAACCCACTATTTTATATTTTATCCCTGGACAACCATCTATTATTTGCCTGATAGCCATTAAGCCGTATTTTATACCTTTCTTCTCTACCAGCCTTCCGACCGTTAAAATATTTGAACTGCCATCTACTTTAGTTATTTTCGCAAATTTGTCAATATTTGAGCACGCTCTCACAACATGGATTTTATTTTTATCAAATTTGGTCAGATCGTGGAGATAATCCCTATTATAATACGACGGTGTTATAACTGCAGATGCTTTCTTCATCCTTTCTTTCAGCGCCTCAATATTCGGATCAATAAAGATATCAAATGCGTGTCCTGTAAAGGTAAACGGGATATCGGTAGCTCTGGAGATGAGCATAGCTGTAAACGTTGGTTCATTGGCGAAATGTGCATGTAAGACGTCTAAATCCATTTTTTTGATAACCTTGGAGAAATGGCTTGCAGCGGCTATACAGTATAATTTATTTAAGGTATAATTGCCCTTGGAACGAATGAATTGGTATGGATGAGTTAATTTTAAAAGCATTTTATATTTAGATGGCGTATAATGAGTCCTGCTAAGTAAGTCGTATTCATCGATCTCCGGTTGTCTTATCGACTCTTTAGGGCGAAATATTGAGAAGATCTGTACATTATGCCCTCTATCTATCAGCTCAGTTATCTCATTGATAATGAAAGTCTCCGAAAGCTTCGGGAATACCCCGAGGACATAACCTATATTCGTATCATCACCCCAAGATCCTCTCCGTATCCGCCCTCACCATCATCTCCACCAGCTCCTCAAAGGAGGTCTTCGGCACCCACCCGAGCTTCTCCTTCGCCTTCGATGCGTCGCCCCGGAGCTCCGGGACCTCGGCGGGCCTTATGAACCTCTCGTCGGTCTTGACGTGATCCCGCCAGTCAAGCCCCATCGCCGAGAAGGCCATCTCGACGAACTC
>JAHKLZ010000035.1 GCA_020854775.1 Candidatus Woesearchaeota archaeon
ATCAACGCCCAGTTGCTAACAAAGTGTATAAATCATTGGGCGGATAGTGCTAATTTCAAGGGCGTTACATTTAATAAACTTTGTAGCGGTTTGGCAGTAAAGTGCTTCGAAATGCCCAACGCTTCATACACCAACCGTTGTAGGCAATTTTATTAGAGCGGACACCACTAACAAAAACGGTTGAAAAAATGTGTACTTTAACGACTTCGCAAACCGACAAAAAACTTAAATTTGGCGAAATCTTAATTGTACGACAATGGAAAAAATAAAATTTATTGACCTATTTTGTGGCATTGGCGGTTTTCGGATAGCTATGGAAGAAGCGTGCAGGGAAAACGACCTCATTCCTGAATGTGTTTTTTCATCGGACATAGACACATTTTGTCAAGATAGTTATGAAGCCAACTTCGGACATCGGCCTACAGGCGACATCACAAAAGTTGACGAGAAAGATATTCCTGACCACGATATTTTGTTCGCAGGATTCCCGTGTCAACCGTTCAGTATTATAGGACAGATGCAAGGTTTCAATGACATACGTGGAACTTTGTTTTTTGACATTGCAAGAATTCTCAAACACAAACGTCCTAAGGCATTTGTGCTAGAAAACGTAAAGCAACTTGTTGGACACGACAAGGGTAGAACTTTAAAGATAATTATTAAAACTTTACAAGAACTTGGTTATCATGTTCAGTATGCAGTTTTAAATGCACTAGACTACGGACTACCACAAAAACGTGAAAGAGTAATAATTGTTGGACACCGAGAACCTATTATGTTTTCATTTCCATCACCAGTAAGACCATTCAAACCGCTTTCTGAAATACTTGAAAAGAAAGTTGACAAGAAATATTACGCATCGGAATACATAGTAAACAAGCGTAAAGCAAAGCATAAATCAGCATACAAACTTTCTATTTGGCACGAGAACAAAGCAGGTAACATTTGCAGTTATCCCTATTCGTGTGCATTGAGAGCAGGTGCATCTTACAACTATTTGCTAGTGAACGGTGAGAGAAGATTAACACCAAGAGAAATGTTTCGTTTGCAAGGTTTTCCAGATACTTACAAAATTGTTGTGAATGACAGCCAGGCAAGAAAACAAGCCGGCAATGCAGTTCCTGTGAATTTAGTTAAAGCAGTTATTCTGAAACTATTACCGTATGTTGCCTCCTCATTGGATATGACTTCGGTATTAAGAGAATACGAAGTAGAATATGGCAAAGGATAAATCACCGAAACTTCGGACAGTAAACAAATCTGTTTCAGCATTTCCGCTAAATGAATTTCCAAAAGACTTCCCATTTCTTTTAGGAAAAGAGTTGGTTTATCTTTTGGCTTCAAAAGGGAAAGCTGAATTAGAAGGTTCTGAATGGGAGAATATTTTCGCCAATTGCATTGGTGCAGATTGGAAACCATCAAATGTTGGGTTAGATGATGTTGTGATGGGTAACACAGCTTGGGGTGCAAAAACTGTAAAATCATCAAAGCCCTCAAATCAAAAGAAAGTAAGACTAATTTCGGGGCGTAACTCTCCTGTTTATTCGTTCGGTGAGAGAATTGATACATCGGCAGACCCAAATTTAATCGGCAAACTTGTTTTAGATATTTGGAACGAGAGAGTTTCTGCAATCAGAGAGAAATTTAAACATTTGCGTACAGTTGTTTTAATCAAATCAAATGACCTTTCAGAAGTAGTAGTTTTCGAGTTTGAAACTATTCGCTATGACCTCGAACTTTATAAATGGGAATGGAACAAAAATAACAATCTGATTGGCATTGACAAGAAAACGGAAGAGCATCGTTTTACTTGGCAACCGCACGGTTCACAGTTTACAATCATTGAAGAAGTTCCTGAAAAAAGTTTGGTAATTCGTATCAAGCAACCGAAAACACTCGACAAAGAACAGATTTTAAAAGCGCTTGGATTTGATAAATCTTGGATAACTGTAATCCAAAAAAATGGCTGATGTTTTTTCCAAAGAACAGCGTAGCGCAGTAATGCGACAAGTAAAATCAAGTCGCAACAAATCCACCGAGTTAAAACTTATTGACTTTTTCAAAACTAACAATATCAAAGGGTGGCGAAGGAATTACAAACTCTTTGGCAAACCAGATTTTACATTTCCGACTTTGAGAACAGTTGTTTTTGTTGATGGCTGTTTTTGGCACGGACACAATTGCCGAAATACAAAACCTCAAGTCAACAAAGAGTATTGGAATAAAAAAATTGAGAGAAACAAACAACGAGACAAAGAAGTAACACTGACTTTAAAACAAAAAGATTGGACTGTTATTCGACTTTGGGAATGCGAACTGAAAAACGAAAAGCTATTGACCAAACGACTGAAAGAAAAACTGCCTACAACAGCACCTATACGCAAGTGGGGGTTCTGTGCTTCGAATGAAAAATAAGTGCTAAATATGAAGAGTAGTTCTTCGTAGGAAAGTTTGGTTCGAGAAAGCCCCACCTGCGTATAGCTGCAAACCGTTACAGGCAAGCGTAAAAGACAGTGCAATCCTGACATTGACGATTGAAAACCGAGACTTTGCAAACAAAAAAGTAAACCGAATTTTACACGAATGACTGTTCATTACATATTTAAAAAGACCAACGAGCCGACACG
>JAHKLZ010000036.1 GCA_020854775.1 Candidatus Woesearchaeota archaeon
CATGAAAAAAGTATTGCATCAATACTTACTACGCTCAGGGTATTCCTAAGATTTCTTTATCAGAACGGTTATACTGTAGCAGATTTGTCTGTCAGCATACCTAAGCAAAACCGTTATTATTATCCAGCCGTTCCTTCAACATGGAATCCAGAAGAAGTAAAAAAGATGCTTGCTGCCATAGACCGAGGGAATCCCCGAGGGAAAAGGGATTATGCCATCCTTCTTCTGGTAGCAAAGCTTGGTATTCGGGCAGGTGATATAAAATCATTGAAGCTTTCTGATCTGGACTGGACTTCAAGAATCATAAGCATCATCCAGGAAAAAACCAAGGTCAAAGTCACTTATCCTATACTAAATGACCTAGGCTGGGCACTGATCGATTATTTAAAAAATGGAAGACCAATTTGTGATTCAGCTTATCTTTTTATAAGATTATGTGCGCCATATAGATCATTTGGAGAGAATGCCAACCTCCATAACATTATTACAAAATATACCAGGGAAGCAGGGATTGTCATTTCAAAAGAAAAGCACCACGGATTGCATTCCCTCCGTCACTCACTGGCAAGTACGCTTCTGGAACAGGGAATTCCCCTTCCAGTAATCTCGGAAGTATTAGGACATGTGGATTCCAGGTCAACTGCAGTTTATCTGCGCACCGGCATGGAAGGATTAAAAGCGTGTGCCCTCGATCCAGAGGAGGTGTTTACTCATGACTGATGCCCTAACTTTCCAAAGCATACTTTCAGGCCCGATTCAAGGGTACATTGATGAGAAAAAAGCAGTAGGCTATAGATTTGAAAAGGGAACAGCGATGTTTAGAAGATTTGATATTTTTGTACAGTCTTGGAATATAGCAGATATCTCCCTGCCTAAAGAACTGGTTCTGGGCTGGACAAAGCGAACTCCTAATGAAACAATATCAAACCAGAGCAAACGGATTTCCCTCCTGAGAGGGCTTGCCGAATATATGAACCGCATTGGTTATCCCGCTTATATTTATCCGAAGACCCTTATCACAGTAGACAGATATTCATACATTCCCTATATTTTTGCTAAGGAAGAACTGCATACAATACTGAATGTTTGTGACTGTTATCCACAAACAGCAGCATCACCATACCGACATCTTATCCTGCCTTTGATCGTCCGGATGCTTTATGGTTGTGGCCTCAGGATCTCTGAGACTGTGAATCTAACTATTGATGATGTTGATTTAAAGGAAGGTACATTATTCATAACCGACACCAAGTTTGGGAAAGAACGGCTTATTCCCATGTCAGTCAGCCTGAAGGAACAGTGCTGCAACTACAGAATGACAGTACTTGCTGGCAAAACTGGTGATTATCCTTTTTATCCATCTCCACATGGAGGTCATTATTCCAGTTCCACCATATACTCACTATTCCGCAAAATACTGTGGAAGGCCGGAATATCCCATTCTGGAAAAGGTCCGCGCCTTCATGATCTGAGACATACTTTTGCCGTACATTGCCTGAAAAAGTGGGTTCTAGAAGGACGTGACTTAAGCAACTGTTTCCCATACCTTTCTGTATACCTTGGCCATGAAGACCTGCGCGGAAGCCAGCGGTATCTGCGACTGACAGCAGATTTGTACCCGGATATAACTGCCAAAGTAGAAGAAACCTGTTCCTGGCTGATACCGGAGGTGGAATCAAATGGAACAGACTGATTTCGCCAGGATACTGACACGCTATCTTGCTGATTTCCTGCCTGGACAGCGGAATCTCAGCTCCAATACCATAAAGTCCTACAGGGATACATTTAAACAGCTTCTCCTTTATCTTCGTCAGGAGCATGAAATCAGACCTGAGTGCATAACATTTAGGGATATCACTATTGATAAGATTAAAGGATTCCTGGTCTGGCTTGAGAAAACCCGAAATGTAAGCATTAATACCAGGAATCAGAGGCTGGCAGCCATACATAGTTTTTACAGGTATGCACCGGCAGAATGTCCCGAACTACTTTATGTAAGCCAGAAAATCCTTGGAGTTCCTTTTAAAAAAAGGCATTATTCTACCATTGATTACCTGACAAAAGATATCTTAAAATTCCTACTGGAACAACCTGATATATCCACAAAAAAGGGGCGACGTGATTTAGTTATGATGGCAACTCTTTATGACACAGGTGCACGGGTACAGGAACTGATCGACCTAAAAGTGACAGATGTCAGGCTAACAAAACCTGCAACTATCACACTAACCGGGAAAGGTAACAAAAAGAGATGTGTTCCCTTGATGGATAAAACCCACCATATCCTGCAGGCATATATGGAAGAAAACCATCTATTGGGGAACGGCAGGCAGCAAAGTCCGCTTTTCCATAACAGCCGATATCAGTCTTTTTCAAGGCCCGGAATCACATATGTTTTAAACAAATATTTTAAAATGGTAAAGCAGAATCATCCCGAAGCAGTTTTTCCAGAAGCAATTCATCCACATATGATGCGCCATACAAAAGCACTCCATCTGCTGGAAGCAGGAGTGAATCTGATATACATCCGTGATCTACTTGGCCATGTTAGCGTTACTACTACAGAAATTTATCTTAGAGCAGATACTGAGTTAAAGAGGGCTGCATTGGAATCTGCATATCCAGAAGTAGTTTCCAAAGATATACCTGTGTGGACGGAAGATACAGACCTTCTGCATTGGCTGAAAGAATTCTGCAGGTAATTATTATCGAAAGATTTTTAATAGAACCCTCTTGATTTGGTAGGTTTCCATTAAGAATCTTTCGATAAACAAAAACTTTCGATAATTTCCAGTGCCTGGACTGCCGGCCATAATTACATTCTGTCCCTGTTCGATAAAATCCAGGCTCTTTAATACCTTCAATCTCTTTTGGGCATCAGTAGGTGGACTGCACCCCAACCACTGGACATATTTCTAAAAAAATAAGACTTCCGGTATAATGAAATAACCAGGAAAAGAAGAGAAAGGAGTTAAGTGGCAATGGGGCTTAAAAAAAGACAATATACCAAAGA
>JAHKLZ010000037.1 GCA_020854775.1 Candidatus Woesearchaeota archaeon
AAACAGATGCACGCAGATTGATCCTTTTCTTTTTTTCTAATCAAAGTAAATAAAAAACCTGTCTGTTTATTTTTCATTTTTCTTATAATCTTTATGAGTATGACAGTAACTACACATTCCACATGACTTACATGATGATTTGCCATTACTAATTTTAAATAATTTTCGATAAATATAATAAGCACTTAGCATTCCTATAACTATTAAAACTATATTATCCATAACTTTTTTCCCTTTAATATTTTCTCATTGTTCAAGAAGATTATTTGCTTCAGCATCACCAGCAATAAATTTGACTGCCAGCCATCTGGGATTATATTTTAAAAACCTGGCATCAGTGGAAATTTTTTGCTCCAATTTCTTTAAAACCGGTTCTAAATTTTCCCCATAATCAACTCTAAAAGAGTTTTTATATTTAACTTTATTAATGCAGGCATTTAAAATAATCTGTCTTAGTTCTTCTTTTCCCTTTCCTTTTTGGGCAATTGTAGGCACTACGGTTGTGCCTAGTTCTTCACTTAGTTTATTTATGTCAATTTCAAACCCTCTTCCTTTAGAAACATCTATCATGTTTAAAACAACAATTATGGGAACATTCATTTCCAGGAGCTGAAAAGTTAAATTTAGATGGCGATCAAGGTTGGAGGCATCAACAATATTGAGAACTAAATCAGGATTATCCTCTATTATGAAATTGCGAGCAATTCTTTCTTCCAAACTATAGGAAGTTAAGCTGTAAGTCCCTGGCAAATCAACTAATTTTATTTTTTGTCCTTGATCCGAATAAAATCCTATTTTCTTTTCTACTGTAACACCAGGATAATTAGCCACAAATTGCCTGGCCCCGGTCAACATATTAAAAACAGTAGATTTACCAGAATTTGGCTGACCTGCCACAGCAACAATGTATTCTTGTTTATTGTTATTCATAAAAACTCACCTCAATATGTTTAGCCTCAGCATGGCGGATACTAACATAATAACCTCTAACTTCAAGTTCAACCGGGTCGACTAAAGGAGCATTTCTAATCACTTTTATTTCGACACCAGGAATAAATCCCATATCTAACAATCTCTGACCGGTAGCTCCTTCTAAATCAATATCAACTAACTTGCATTGCTGACCAGGTTTTAATTGGTCTAAATATAATAACCTGCTTACCGACATTGGTCTCTCCTCCTTTATACTTACTGTTCAACCATAATCTTCCTGGCTATTCCATGCCCAATTGCCAGTGAAGTGTTTGCTACTCTAACCAAAAAAGGGCCTGGTCTTCCGGAAGTTATTACTTCAATTTCTGAACCTTCATTAATGCCCATATCATATAAATGTTGAAGAAACCCTGCTCCATGGTTCCCGGTAAAAACAATTTGACCTTTTTCACCTGCTCTAAGTTTTGCTAACGGTATAATTTCTGGTTGTTCAAACATTAATCTTCATCCTTTCTTATTCTATGTTCTATAAAAAAATTAATTTTTTAAAACAAAAATTTTTCAGTATTAACTTACAGGTAATTTTCAATTTCATCATCTTTGTTTTTAACAAAACCCATTATTATCATTACAATAATTGCCAAAATGTAGAACCATACTAAAGCCTGCAAACCGGTAAGTCCTAACAAATTGCCACCGCTGAAAACAAGAACAGCAATCAAAGTACCTAAAATAATTGGGTAAAAGATTGCAAATAGCATCCATTTTGTGCTGCCGGTTTCCAGCCGTACAGCTAGTAAAGTAGGAATACAGGGTGGATACATAGCCATGAATAACATAATAGCCAGTGCATGTAGTGGCGTCCATCCCTTTTCCTGTTCGGCAACCCTGTCTTCCAGGCTATCGCCTTCATCTGATTTATAAATACTACCTAAAGTTGCTACGCTGCTTTCCTTAGCAGCAAAAGAACTAATCAAGGCAATATTGACTCGCCAGTTAAATCCGGCATATTTGGTTATAGGCTCTATCTTACGACCGACAAAACCAAGAACACTGTTAATAAGCGTCTGGTCATTTATATCTGCCCTAATCCCTCTTCTATTTCGGTCAAATTGAGTAAATGCCCTGGCAGTCTGCATTGCCTCTTGATCCCGCTGGAGTTCTCCGTCTACTCTGTATACTCCCCTATTGGCAATTTTAAAGAAATCCTCATTTTTTTCTCTGAACCTCTGGTCAATTGCTTCTTCTTTTTGTGTGCTATCTGCCCTTCTTCTGGCAATAGTGTAATTATTGTTATAATTAATAAATTCTTCTAAACTATCTCCAGAAAGCACTTCATGATAGGTAGAATCTTCTCCCAAATCATTGTAAAAATTACTGACAACCTGCTCCATTTGCGCCTGGAAATCATTTTTTGACTCCTGATTTAAACCCGGAAAATTGGTCAAAACAAAAACTAGAATCATTACCACTGCTACTACGGTGATAATCTTTTTAAAAAATAACAACAATCTTTCAATACATCTTCTTAAAATACCGCTAATGGTAGGTAAATGATAGGGTGGCATCTCCAAAACAAAAGGTGCTTGCTCTTTAGTCTTTAAAACTGTTAGGGATAATAGTTTGCTGACACTAAGAGCAATTACCAGGGTAATTGTAGCCATAAAAAACATCACAAACCCCTGATACTGGACAAAAAATATACCGATTAGCAAAAGGTATAAGGGAGTTTTGGCCAGACAGTTCATGAGCGGGACTATAAGAATGGTTGCCAAACGTGCTCTTTCATCTTTTATCCCCCTGGTAGCCATAACTCCTGGGATAGCACAACCGCCAACAAATACGCCACCCAGCACAAGTGGAAACAGTGATTGCCCATGGAGTCCATAATGGCGAAAAACACGGTCCATAATAAAGGTCATTCGCGGAATATAGCCAACATCTTCTAGAATTGCCACCAGG
>JAHKLZ010000038.1 GCA_020854775.1 Candidatus Woesearchaeota archaeon
AATTTACAATTCAGAACAATTCCAATTATTTTGAAGTATTTGAAGGAGTCAAGTAATTAAAGATGTGGGTAGTACAGCAATTGAAGTTGTAAAGATAAATCCCGTAAGGTTATTAAACATTTTTATGTAAATTTGGGGTATAAAAGCGTCGAATAATATTTGTCTCATAAATATTTGTAGGAATGGATAATAATGAAATTGAAAAGAAACTTGAATCGAAAAACGTCAAACCAACAGCCATGCGGACATTGGTTTACAAAACACTTACTGATTCGGGCAAAGCGTTGAGCCTGGCAGATTTGGAGCAACGATTTGAAAAAGTGGAGCGTTCAACCATTTTCCGGGCGCTAAAAACATTTGAAGACAATTTCATCGTGCATACAGTTGATGATGGTTCAGGCTCGGTGAAGTATGCTGTTTGTGATGAGGATTGTACATGTAATATACATGACCTGCATGTTCATTTTTATTGTACGCGCTGTGGCAGGACACGTTGCATGAAAGAACTTCCAATTCCCAACATTAAACTGCCTGAAGGATACACCTATGATAATGCGCAATTCATTATTAACGGCGTGTGTCCACGCTGTGATTAAACTTTGCAATAGTGTTGCACTAACTTATTGGTAATTTTGATGTTGAAATTATTGGAATGTTTAACATTAAAAATTATTTGTTATGAAAACAAGAAATTTTAAATTGACTTTTTTTATCGCGGGATTAATTATTTTTTCTGCATCGCAGGCAATGGCGCAGCCGCATTGTTGTAACTCAAATTGGTCGGCAACCGCTGATGCCCAATGGTGGAATTACAACACCCCGGCGGAATATGCCTTATCAGCCGAACAAATTACGGAAATCAATGAGCTACGTAAAAACAGTTACGAGAAAAAGCTGCCGATTGAAAACGAGCTTCGCAATTTAAGGATGGAATACCAGGCAGCAAATTCAAATCCCGACCTGGATGTTAAAAAGGTAAAATCATTGAGGAGCAGTATCAGGGTTAAGGAAGAAAAAATTGAAGACATCAATTTGGAAACAAAAGTTCAGGTAAAAGAACTTCTCACTGAAAAGCAGCTTACCTACTTTAACAACAATAATTACAGTTGGTGGGATATGTCGGAAAACTGCTGGTATGCCGGTAATATGGACATGAACTCACGCAGGCAAATGATGATGTCGTTTCGTAATAATTGCTGGTAAATGAAGCGGTAATGAAACACCAATTTTTACCACTTTGGTGTTTCATTTTTTTAAATAATTTTTAAAATCACATGATATGAAATACTATTTTGAAAAAACTACGGATTATGCTTTTGAAGAAGCAGTAGAAAAAGTTACTGAAGAACTGAAAAAAGAAGGTTTCGGGGTATTGACCGAAATTGATGTGCAGGCCACATTAAAAAAGAAACTAAATATCGATTTCAGAAAATACCGGATTTTAGGGGCTTGCAATCCTCCATTTGCCCATAGAGCACTACAAGCTGAAGACAAAATTGGTGCTATGCTACCCTGCAATGTAATTTTGCAGGAACTGGACAATGGCAAAACAGAAGTAGCTGCCATTGACCCGTTGGCTTCGATGCTGGCGGTTGAAAATGACAAATTAAGTGAAATTGCTGGCGAAATCAGGTCGAAACTTGAAAAGGTGATTAAGAATCTTTAATGTTGTATAAGATAAATGTTACAAACATCTTAAAAAATTAATAAAATGAGAAAACTACTGTTATTATTAACCCTCGTACTTTTCTGGTTATTCACCGTGGATGCACAGGAGGGCGAACGGTTAAAAGTAATTGCTGGGGTACGTGTTAACCCTTTTGTGATGTACGATTTTGACGGTAACAAGACGGAAATAACACGTATCCATACCGAGTTAGGCGCCATGTTTAATAATAAAACCTATCTTTCGGTAGGATACACGCCCTTTGCCAACGCCATCTACAATTTTAACGAATATTGGTTTGTCGGCTTCGACAAAAAGATTCCTGTATCGTGGGTTTTGGCGGAAGAGTATATGATTGATGAAAAAAAATTCATACTTCAGACCGGCCCCAATTTCAAATTGGGTAACGTGGGAAATGCCTTTGTATTCCTGTTTACACCTGTTGATGATATTAATTGGGGCTTGAAAGTAGGTGTCTTTATTCCGTTAAACGTGGTGTTACATAAAGAATAGTTAACATGTTCAAATCTGTATTTACCATCAGCAAAATGGATTGCCCTTCCGAAGAATCCCTTATCAGGATGAAGCTGGAAGGGCTTTCCACAATTAAAAGTTTGGTGTTCGATATTGAAAACCGGAAGCTCACCGTGTTTCATTCCGAAGAAAATGAGGAAATCGAAAAACACCTTAAAGAACTCAAATTGGGCACGGAACACAAAGAAACCATTGTTGTCCAACAGGATGAATTCAAGGACGATTCATCAGTACAATCGAAACTGCTTTGGACAGTTCTGATTATCAATTTTGCTTTTTTTCTCATTGAAATTACCACAGGTTTTATTTCAAAATCTATGGGCCTGGTTGCCGATTCACTGGATATGCTGGCAGACGCGTTGGTTTATGGCCTAAGCCTTTGGGCAGTTGGCTCAACTGTAACCCGCAAGAAAAAAGTAGCCCGACTAAGTGGCTATTTTCAACTGGCATTGGCACTGATAGGCCTCGTAGAAGTAATACGTAGGTTTATCAGTTTTGAAGAGGTGCCGGATTTTCAAACCATGATAATTGTATCAATACTGGCATTGATTGCGAATTCAGTTTGTCTATATCTGTTGCAAAAGTCAAAGAGCAAAGAAGCACACATGAAAGCTACCATGATTTTTACATCAAACGATATTATTATCAATACGGGCGTTATCCTTGCAGGTGTTTTGGTATTGTTGACCCAATCAAAATATCCCGATTTAATCATTGGGGCAATTGTATTTTTAATCGTGGTCAGGGGGGCTTTCAGGATATTGAAACTTGGTAAATAGACAGAGCATGGCACATTCGCATGAACATACAACTCAAAAAAA
>JAHKLZ010000039.1 GCA_020854775.1 Candidatus Woesearchaeota archaeon
AAAATAATGGAAAATATATTCTATATACAAAAAAGAAACTGTTTAAGCACAATGATGAAATTGCTCAATCTATTAAATACAGGCCAATAAGACAAAATGAATTAGGAGAATCTATATTAGCGGAATGTCCAAGAAAATTTCATTACTCCCAATCATGGTTCTACGCAATGGAAGATGAATGCAAATCCTGTCCATTTAATATTGGTCCCTATGAATCGTATCCAAATTCATATACCTGCCTGGAGGAAAAGGGAATCGTTTGTCAGGAACTGGAATCAGGTTACCTAAAACATTCACTCGATGATTTCAAGAGATGGCTTAAAGAATATGCAACAGAGGAAGCAAAGACTCAAACAAAGAAACCAGTGAGATTTCAACCCAATTATGATCGCTGGGAAGCTATGCTCAAAAGCAAAGCCGATTCATTCAATCCGGATTTAGCTGAACCAATAGATAGTGAAGAGTACAACTCAATTATTATTGAAATTGCTAGTCAGACTCATATGGATTATTTTTTTGGGAAGGTATTCCCTGGAGCATTTAATTAACGTATTTGAATCTTATTTTTCGGTTCAAGTGACACTAAACATTTTTTTACCTAAAGGCATGAGTCGTTACCCCTTAATTAAGTATACCCATATGGCAGAAAAATGTATTCATGGTACACGCCAATGCCAAATCTGTTTAATTGGAGGATTTGAAAAATCCGTAATATTATCGTCTCAAACATAAAGCCTAGTTCTACTATCATGAGCCAGAAATCAATTGCGAGAGTGCTGAAGCATTTATTGCTTGTGTGGAAGCTGCATTTGAGGAAGGAGTAAAAATCAAAAATTGTTATCTTTGTCGCTATCACGGTTACCAAACAAGTTTTGGTATTGAATCCATGTATGTATTTTGCAAATTCAAATGTATAAATGTTTCAAACTCAAACGATGCTTCAGAATGCGAGTACTATCGCGCAGATAGACCAACTTTTTACTTGAATAAGATTTATTGATAATGATAATCATAACTGCTATATGATAATGCATCTCGATAGATAAATCCTTTTTCAGTAATAATCTATTTGGTAAATTTCCAATGTAAAGTACCCTTAAGGAAATCGGGCGCTTTATGGATTACAACAAATCTTCGTACCTAATGTAAAATTTTGAGTAATAAATCACAAAAACACCTTGAACGAATAGATAATCACAGTTTTGCAATTTGACACTTACCCGACCATAGGACATAATGTCCGGTAAGGTGAAACAGATTATGAATACCAACGATTTTAATCAAGCTATTATAAAGCTCAGACAATATTATACTCAAAAAGAAATTGCTATTGAATTGGGAATTACTGAGAGGACAGTTAGGAGATGGGAGAATGGCGACTGTACGCCTCCACAATATTTACTTCCAGTAATCGAGAAATTATTAGCAGATAAAGATAAGCAGAAGCAAAAAGAGAAAGAGAAGAAGACTTCAAGCATAACATTTATCGATTTGTTTGCAGGTGCTGGTGGTATCAGCGAAGGCTTTCTACAAGCATTTATCGATGACAAAAGGTTTGAGTTTTTATGTGCTAGCGATATAAATGAAAATTGTGAATTGACCCACCTTGTAAGATATAATTATCAATTGGGGTTGGATACCAATTTTCTTCGAAAGGACATAACAGATCCTGATTTTATCCATGAGTTGAAGAACCAAGTTGGCTCAAAAACTGTTGATGTTATTTGTGGGGGACCTCCCTGTCAGAGCTTCAGCCTTGCAGGCAAGAGACGAAAGCATGATAAGAAGGACGATTTGTTCTCGCATTATCTCGAAGTAATTAAAGTATTTCAGCCGAAATATTTTGTTATGGAAAATGTCAAAGGAATACTGACTAAAGAAAATGGCAAGATAGGCGAACTAATAATTGACGGCATTCGTTCGATCATCAATGCTGAGAAGATCTCAGAGTTCATTACATTTATAAGGGAAACCATCCAAAAAAACAAACATAGGGTCAAAGATTATGATTTATTGCCATATTATATAGCAAGGATAGAGATGGAATCTCTTGCAAATTCTGATTTGGATGAAAAGATTGCACAATACATAAATATGCTTGAGAAATTATTCAGGAAATTTACAACAAGTACTCTGGATTACAAAACAAGCAAGTCAGATAGAGACATCAATACCATCAGACATGGGCTCTTGTTGCTGAAGAGAAGCAGTGAAATCAATAAGCTCAAACGACACGTGAAGGTAGAAAAAGACTTTGCATACATTGATAATGATAATTTTGAAGAAACATTCAATAGTTTTATCGATGAGCTCGATGAAGAAGTAATCATACAAAAAATCAACAAGGCAATTAATCCCTATCTTAGTAGCTCTAGTCAAGGAAACCTGGCGAGAGAGATTGCAAGAGCACTCGAAATATTCTCATATTCATTCAAGGAATGCATTGCAGAATTGAGTGAAATTTTAAGAAGCATCGATATGTACGATGAATTTTCCAAATTACTCGAAAAATTGTACTTGTATCAAATTGATAAGCCTATAGTTGTTAATGCATCCAAGTATGGAGTCCCCCAGAATCGTGAAAGAGTGTTGTTTATTGGATGTCGCAGAGATCAGACACTTATCACAGAAATTCCTGAATCGATAGAATTCAACAATCCTGTGCGAGTGTATGAAGCCCTACATGATCTAGATTTTTTGGGGAATGGGGAAAATGTACGTAGATATAAAGCAATAAAGAATGATAATGGGGCCTTGACTTCCCCACTCAGGAGCATCGCGGGAAAAGTCGAAACATCTGATGAAACAAAGACTTACGCCGAATGGTCTCGTACTGGACGCCTACCGCAATGGTATAACGTCAAGAAGCCGGTTTATGTTAAATCTCTGGATGATTACCATAAGGGTAAATTCGATATACAAGAATTACACAATCATCAGACAAGCAATCAAAATGAGAAAGTAATCAAGCGTTTGGCTATCATTCAAAAACATCAGTCTTATGAAAAAGCCAAGGAAGAGCTGCGCGAATTGGGGCTGGAGTCAGGAAAACGCAATTACAATGTCCTGAATGCAAATTCGGTCAGCCCAACAGTTGTAACCATGCCTGATGACTATATTCATTATAGCGTACCACGGTCATTGACTGTTAGAGAGATGGCCAGACTGCAATCTTTTGATGATAGTTTCGTATTCCAAGGGAAACGATCGACTGGTGGAAACAAGCGAAAAGAGGAAGTTCCTCAGTATACACTGGTAGGAAACGCCGTTCCCCCTGTGCTAGGAAGGGCGATTGCAATGCAAATTTTGAGGAAAATCAAATGAGACAGTTTACTGATTTTGAGATGAGCAATTCAGTTTTTCTTGCGAAGAGAGGTATTAACTTTACCTTTCTCGAGCCAACTGCTACCGGCTTGAAGAAATCAATTATGGATGCAACTACCCCGGTTCGTCTGATTCTCAAAGAAACAGGCTTGCATGACTATGAAACACAATCTCAGGGGCCAGATCATAAGCAAATATTGAAGACAATACTAGTTGACGGCGAGAAAGTGCTTAAGACAAAGACCTCACTATATCGGCCCAATACAAAGATGGGGGATCCGAGAATTTGGATCTCCGGTCTTCCAAATCATGCAAACTGTAATGATATCATCCTTCTTATTCCTACCGGCAATGCATTGGTTGCCATTAATATTACCAATAATGATTTGAGTCAATTATATCAGCAAAATTCTTTTTTCAAGGACCTAATTGATCACCTTACAGTATCTAATTCAGCTGCGGATGAATTATTGTCTAAGCTAAAAGCAATTGCGAGACAATGCCCAA
>JAHKLZ010000040.1 GCA_020854775.1 Candidatus Woesearchaeota archaeon
CTAAGGTCATAGAGTTTACTCAAGACAAATACAAAAGCAAGTATAAAGAAAGTCGTTATGGTTTTTTACATGATGTATATAGTAATTAGGATGATAATCCTTATAACGGAGGTGGCAATATATGCTACGAATAAGCTATAATAAACTTTGGAAAATGTTAATTGATAAAAATATGAACAAACAGGATTTAAAAAATGCCACCGGAATAAGCTCTGCCTCAATAGCAAAGCTAGGTAGAGGTGATAATATTACGACAGATGTTCTCCTTAAAATATGCGAAACTCTAGATTGTAAGGTAGAAGATATTATGGAGACTATTGATGATAAATAATGTCTGTTTAACCATTATTAAAGGAGGAAAATAAATGATTTCAAGAACATTCGGTTGGGTTCAGAATCCCTCTGATTTTTCAAAACTAAAATTAGTCGTACAAATTTTTGATAACCAATCAGAACACTACAAAACCCTAAGAGATATACTTGTCCCAAACTTGATTTACTTTCCAGAAGTTAAAAATCAGTTGTTAACAAAGTTAAAAAGTAACACCGCCGATTTTTCATATTTAGAACTTGTTGGTACTTCAAAAGGAAAAAATGGAAAATCACCAAATAAACGTTCAGATGCTGTTGCTGATGCGCTAATTCAAATTACAATTTTGCCTCAGTCCCTCAATACAACTGGAAAACGCTGGACAGATAATTGGACATCTGATGGCTATTTACGTTGGGCACTTAGTCTAAACTTAATCAAACATGATAGAGAAACTGATATGTGTTCGATAACACCTTTAGGTCTTGAATTTTCACGCACAGGAAATGATTCAGATGAAGAGACTGAGATTCTTCGAAAAGCACTTTTGTGTTATCCTCCTGCTACACAAGTACTGAAAATTATTAGTGAATCTAAGAAGCCAATTACTAAATTCGCTATTGGTAGTCAACTTGGTTTTGTTGGGGAGAAAGGATTTACCTCTTACGATGAAGAGCTCATGCTCGATTGGTTTAAAACCGCAAATACTGTGGAACAAAAGAAAATAAAATCAGACATTGAAGGCACAAGTGATAAATATGCAAGAATGATTGCTTCATGGTTGCAAAAACTGGGTTTTGTCGAAAAACACAGTACAACTATTGAGACGAGAAATGGGGAAAAAGCCGGATTCCAAGAATTTAGTATTACTGCTCGTGGGCTACATGCACTAAAACAGAGTAACGGCAGCTCAAAAAATACTCGTGTTTCTAAATTTTTAACATGGGAATTTCTTGCCGTAGAAGGAAAAAACCGTGATTATATACGTACAAGAAGATCTTATATTCTTAAATATTTGCAAGAAACAAAATCTTTTAATGTTTTGATTGATAAACTCCGTCAAATTGGCTTTCAAGATGATATGAAGATTATTGAGAATGATATAAAAGGGTTAAATACATTTGGGATTAGAATTGATATAGATGGTGATAAACTTGAGTTGAAAGATTTGCTTGTTGATTTCACTATCCCTGCTCTTAACCTTACTCAAGAACTAAAAGATTTAGAAACAGAAAGGCGCAAAGCGGAATTCATGAATAAAACAGACTTATCAGCGAAATACATTGAGTTGCTAGAAATTGCATACGATGGAAAGCGAAATCGAGATTTTGAAATAGTTACTGCTGAACTCTTCAAAAAAGTTTATGGATTACAATCTATCTTACTTGGTGGTGGACGCAAACCTGACGCTATAGTATTTACTGACAAGTTTGGATTTATTATAGATACTAAGGCATATGGAGAAGGCTACTCAAAAAGCATTTCTCAGGCAGATGAGATGATTCGCTATATTGAAGATAACAAAAGACGTGATATAAATCGCAATCCTACTGAATGGTGGATTGATTTTGATCCGATAATCCCACAAAATCAATTCTATTTTATGTGGGTTTCTAGTAAATTTGTTGGTCGCTTCCAAGAACAACTTGACTACACTGCTAGTCAAACTAGCACAAATGGAGGTGCACTAAATGTAGAACAATTACTTCTTGGTGCAGACGCAGTTCTAAAAGGTATTCTCGATGCAAATACTTTACCTTTGTACATGAAAAACAAAGAAATCGAATTTATTTCTTAATAAAATAAAAGGAGCTTGCTTTGGCTCCTTTTATCTTATTTGTGTTTCGTAATAGTCGTACTCCATATTCTTCAATTGAAATGTATTTGTGTCATAGTTTGTTACCAACACTTCTATACTACCGGAACCTACCGTATTGTGTGAAGAGTTATCATAATTATAGTCCAAATAATTCACATCCACATTTGAATTTTTTATAAATGACTTTAAATATTCATTAGACCGGCCTTTATGTTCTATTACGTTGCTTAGTGCCCAGCGGACACCCTGTCCCGTTAGTTTTCTTAATAAATCATACATTGCATTTTCTTGTTCCTCATTCCAATTCACAAAACCACGATTCCCATCGTTGTAATTACCTGTAGTAATAAGATAGGGCGGGTCTAAATAAACAAAGTCATTTTCAGTAAGGTTTGATATCTCTAGGTCTGTAAACAAACCATCTACAAATGTCGCGTCTATATTATCAAGTTTAGATACAAAAGAGCGTAAATTCCTTTCCATGTTTTCACTAAACTGACTTCGATTACGTCCAAAGGGATTATTGAATTCCATAGAATTATTAAATCTAAATTGATAGTTATAGCTATATGATACGAGAACATACAAATCTAATGGATTGGGGCTATTGTTATAATCAGATCGAAATTTTAAGTAAGCTTCTTCATTTGTCTTACTAAGGCCGTATTCATTAATTCTAGTTTTAATTCTTTCAACCAGTTCATCTGGTTTTTTAGTAGCAAAGTAACGGAACATCTCATTAATACGATCATTCATGTCATTAAAAACATAACGTTTAGCATCTACATTAATCCCTACATTTGCCCCACCACTAAATAAATCAACAAATGTGTCTATATTCTTGGGGAATAACGGTATGATTTGTTTCAATAATTTGTATTTACCCCCGATATAATTCAACGGACTCTTGATGTAAGAATTATTATTTGCTTTCCATTTGTCCATTGTCTTAAGAGTTGCTGCAATCACTTTACCTTTTTTTATAGGTTTTTTTTGAATATAAATAAGTGTTTCACTTAACTTATCTCTATTTGACGGTATTTTAGATTTATACTTGCGATAATCAATATGCTCAATATCAATTACACCCTTAAAGGAGTATCTTTTCATTAAATTAGTTAACTCATTGATTGGTATAATTCCTTCATCATTATAGCTTAAGACAATATGTGTTGCACTTATATTGCTAATCAAGTCATCCATAGCATTTAAAGCCTTACGCTTCATAGCATAGTCACTACGTAAATTTGACCAATCAAAAATTTTCGTTTTACCACTTAAACTTGGTTTATCATTCCTAGCCACGTTCTCTAATAGGTGGTAATTAGAAGCATACTGCCTATTATTATATGGTGTATCAATATAAGCTATATCAACATCAAGTCTTTTAATTAGTTCATTTGCATCTTCGTTAAAAGCTTTATTCTCTTTTTTATTATCTTTCACTTCTAAAGGAATTAATTCTAAATCTTTTAATGCGCGTTTATCCCAATGTTTTAAATATGCACCATAGGTTCCGGTTATATTACTCACAAAAGGAATAGCTTCTATCAGTGAAGATAATAGATAAAAATATTCACCTTCAGTAATCCACATTTTATTTTTCCATAATTCGATTGTTTCACGAATGTAATCTATCCTTTTTCCGTTTTCTACAGTAAGGTACATACTATCTCCTGTAGGAGTATAAGCTTCTTCATAATAGTGGCTTCCTGTAAAATCCATCTTATCTGCGTTCTTTTGTAAATATAAGATTGGGTCTACGATTCCATTATGTTGTAATCCGTTAAAAGATAATTCTTTATTATTTTCAATAATTGCTCTAGCATTAACATAGCTAAAATATAATAAGTCATTAGAATAGACTGTAAAATCTTTCTTGAAATAATTTCCAACAATATTTGTTCCTGCAAATAAGTCAAGGAAAGTTTCCTCGCTACCGTTAGTATGCTTAGAAAGTAAATTTTCTATATTTTCAACAAGTAATTGTTTAGATCCTATAAATCTCAAATTAACATCCCCTTTCATCCTTGTCTAATATAGAATACTATTATTTGATGAAATAATCAACTATAAAATTAAAAAAACAATATCAAATTAGATTTTATATATTGCTTTAATATATTTATATACACCACTTTTACTAAACGGTTAAACCATTAAAGCAAAACTTCATTTGCATGGGTGAGCTCAATTCATCAACTAAACCATATTCCCTTAAATCACACTCATAATCTACAACTTTACCCGCCATCAGAAACAAAGAACCCCCTGACAACACTGAAAATGCACCATTTTCAAGGGCCTATACATCTATTATCTTGTCAGCAGGCAGAAGATTTCAAGTATTCTCTAAGGAAATAGCAATTGAATCTGGCCTCCTGATTAGGATTAATAAAAGTGATAACTATTTTATCAACTCACCACGTCTTTGCCAGCAATCGTGTCAACTCACCACATCAATATCCATATCATCTTCTTGATCATCTAACCCGCCTATCTTGGACAAGTTCCCACAAAGAAAAATCCCGTGATTATCCTTCCGGCTTGGAG
>JAHKLZ010000041.1 GCA_020854775.1 Candidatus Woesearchaeota archaeon
ATCTTTGGTGAGGAATATTTTCGGAAAGCTGAAGTTGTGACCATAGGCGGGCTCAGCGCGCATGCCGGGCAAAAATTATTGATCGATTATGCGCTTTCAAGCAAGGACACGCTTGAAAATCTGATCCTTGTTCATGGTGAAAAGGATGCTGCCAGCGCGTTAATAGATAAACTTGCGGAATATCCCGAACTGCCTGTGCCGGTTTTTGCCGATAAAGCCCAGACATTTGAGTTGTAGAATATGCCGACCTTTCAATGTTGACAAACAGGATAGATCAATCTTCCTTGAGTTGTTGACGTGGCTAATTTAGCATACCTTTTTGATGCAATTCATATCTGAACCTTACTTAAGGGCTTAGTCATTATTCTCACCCGATTCTTGGGTTCAGAGGACGTGTAGGCATGGATACTTACACAAATATTAGCAACTTCTCATCTATAGTTTTGTTTGAAAAAACCGTATCACAAAACAAGTAAAAGGTTGACTCTCGGTTCTTCCAGACCTAAAGTTTAGTGTTGAAGAACTAATATTGTGACGGGATAACCGCGAAGCAAATAGCTAGTTGTAAGATAACTAATCATCATCTTGGCAGTCCCCATCACATGAACAGTCGCTATCGTAACAGTCTCCATCACATATACACTCATCTATACACTCATCTTCTTCACAAATACAATCTTTGACTGAGGCAATAAATTCGATGTTTGGGGTCGTGCATTCATTAATATTTTTTACAAGTCCAAACAGCACTTCCATAATTCACCTCCTAACCTATAACGCAAGTATTATTCTCCTAGTTTTTATGCAAACAAACTTCGAGGTTTTTGGGCTATTATTCTTAATACATAACACCATCACTGAGAAGAGAAAAAATGCCTCTATAAAGAGTAAGCCATAAGAACCATCTTGCTAATATACAATGAGATTCATTAGGTTTACCGTCGAAAGACACTCTGGTATTGTGACAACCACCTCTACAATAGTACTTAGCAAAACAATCATTACATTCTTCAAAGTTGTCTGGTATTAATTTCCTCAACTCAATCACTCTCTTTACGTCAATATAAACCTCGTTGTTCTGAATCTTACCTATAAAAAATGTGTTGGATGTAACATCATCCACCTGTGTTGTTCTCGAACATGAGGAGATATCGCCTGTTGGGGTTACTAAGAACATCGACCCATTTCCAGCACAAAAATTTTCACCTGGAGTATCAACTCTAAGAGACGAAGTTACAACATTGACTCCTAATCGTCTGCCTAAGTTCTCAGCTCGTAAGAAAGTTTTAGCAAATTGGTACGGAGTGATACCAAGTTGTTCGTCACATTCTTGTCCTCTACCAACAGCGGTAAAAGGTTCTAACTTTAATCCACATTTAAAATCTGAAGCAATTCTTACTAGGTCTTCAACATATTCTGAACTAACGCTTGTTACTGTGGCTCGGATACCAAAGTTTATTTGTCGATCATATAACAGCCTCAAACCACTGTAGCACAGATCGAACGAACTCAAAGTATTGCGAGTAGGCCTTTGGTAATCTTGAACAATTTGTGGACCGTCTAAAGACACAGTTAATCGAAATTTGTGGTGAGCCAACCAATCAGCGCGTTTTGGAGTAATTAGAGTAGCATTTGTAACTGCACTAAACCTAACCATCGTCTTATATTTATCTGCAGCATATTCGGTTAACTTTTTCATTAATGGCCAAACGACCATTGCTTCACCACCTCCATGGAAAAATACTCGGGATTTACTCCTTAGTAATTCTTGAGAGTTTTTCATGGCGTAGTCTATTGCCATTCTCCCAATGCCTTCTTTCATAGTAACGTTTTTCGTTCCTGCATCCGCATAACAATAAATGCAATTAAGGTTGCACCCTGACGTCAATGATAAAACAACACCTTTGGGTGAAAACTGCTCATTCTCAGATTTGTGTTCTATTTTGAATTTTATATAAAATCCATTTTCTGATAAGAATTTCTCGATTAAGGGATTTAGGTTACCACGAAAATGAGAATGGATTGCATCTATTCCTTGCGGATATACTTCAAACGCCAATCTGCTCAACGGAGAGAATGCAATCGTCATGTTATTTCTCGAAAGCAGCCACAGATCATCCGAAACCTTTTCATAATCAACACATAAAGCTTGACTAGTCATAATTCCATCCAATCTTGAAGTCATAGTTTTCTGTAATTTATTTAACGACAATAGTTAACAACATCTTTATCCAAAATTGATAAGGAAAACGGAAAAATTAGTTGTTTTGTCAAGAAGCGCTTAGTTGAGCGCAAGAATTGGGCGTAGATAAGAAGAAAATGAAATTATCTAGTCGTCGTCGCCATCATCATCGCAATATCTTTCGCAATAACAATCACAGTTGTCACAACAATCGCCATAGCACTCTTCACCTTGGGAAATCATCTTACTGGCGTGAGCCGTAGTAGTGGTGTCACTAAAGTTGATTACCGAACCAAACAATTCGTTCATAATATATACCTCCTAACTGTCTGTAAAAATTATACACTAAATTAACTAAGGTTGAGGTTTCATTTGTTGACATTTTTTACAAAAGAAAATTGTTCGAGAGGAATAGTCAAATTGTACCAATTCTCTACCCTCGGGTATAATTGCCTTCCTATCTGGAGAGATGCCGGAGCGGTCGAACGGGGCGGTCTCGAAAACCGTTATAGGTCTTGTACCTATCGTGGGTTCGAATCCCACTCTCTCCGCTCTTATTTAAGCGGGAAAACTACTCCACCTGCAGAAAGTCTTCTATCAAAAAACGCTTCACACATCAATCACGATTTTGACTGCATTTTCAAATAATTGGCTTCTACCAAATTCAGTCAAACAAATTTGTAGAAAAATGTGTCATAATCATATTTTGATGGTAGAATCGAACGGTGCTCAATTATTGAGTACTAATTATCCAAATTTCTGGAACAGGAGTTTTTTTATGTTAAAACATACAAAAAAATTGGTTTTCCCTCTAACCCTGGTTGTCATGCTTTTGCTCAGTTCATGCATCATGCCGATCACAACTGAGGTCATTGAAGAAACTGACAATCCAATCGTGATCACAGACGTAATAGGACGTGAAGTCACGCTGGAAAAGCCCGCCACAAAGCTTGTCGGCACCCATAACCCCACCTTGAATGCAGCTGTGGTC
>JAHKLZ010000042.1 GCA_020854775.1 Candidatus Woesearchaeota archaeon
TAAGGTTTATTTTTTCTGAAAACAAAAAACTATAAACTGAAAACCATTATTTTTATTTCTCTTGCAATTTACATTTCTAATTTGCTAAAATGATTAAAGTTGAAGAAATATTATAAATGCAGAAAGCAGCATTCAGCCAGTAATAAAATACCAACAACAGCCACTACAAGAAACGCAGAAATTTTACACTCTCTTTTTTTGCCTGAAATTAGAAGTAAAGACTAATATAAAATAAAAAATATATAAGAAAATTACAGGAAATAATATATCATTTATAACAAATAAATAAACTATCTGCTACAATAGGATTTAGGGTGCTTTTAAAAATATTAGACTTAGAATTGATGATATTTGATTTTTATAATTTTGTAAGATAATTAAAACCCCTTAATAACTTTACTAAAAAGCGGTTATTAAAATAGTAAAAATATTTTGAAAAAGGAATAGGCAATCTATGGCAATCAAAAAATCTCAACTTTACAGTTCTATCTGGCAGGCTTGTGATGAATTGCGTGGAGGTATGGATGCTTCTCAATATAAAGATTATGTTCTGGTCCTGCTTTTTGTCCGCTATGTTTCTGATAAATATGCCGGAAAAGCGGATTCCCTGGTAGAGATTCCTCCGGGTGGAAGTTTTTCTGATTTAGCAGCACTTAAAGGCAAGCCGGATATTGGTGAGAAGATTAATATAGTTTTAAATGCCCTGGCAGAAGCTAATCGTTTAATCGGTGTAATTAATACAGTTGATTTTGATGATGAGGAGAAGCTGGGAAAAGGTAAAGAAAAACAGGATCGCCTTTCCAAGCTTATCGCTATCTTTGAAAACCCCGGTTTGGATTTCAGTAAAAATAGATCTGAAGGCGATGATCTCCTGGGAGATGCCTATGAATATCTGATGAAGAACTTTGCCGTGGAATCAGGTAAAAGCAAAGGCCAGTTTTATACACCGGCAGAAGTGTCCCGGGTAATTGCCAAGGTAATTGGTTCGGAAAATGCTACCGATAGCACTCAAACCGTATATGATCCCACCTGTGGTTCAGGTTCTTTGCTATTAAAGGTAGCTGCTGAAGCAAAACCGGTTAAAATTACTATCTATGGACAGGAAAAAGAAAACGCCACTGCTGCCCTGGCAATTTTAAACATGTGGCTGCACAATGAACCAACAGCCGTAATACAAAAAGGGCAAAGCACTCTATCCGGCCCACTATTTACTGATAACGGTGCCCTGAAAACTTTTGATTTTGTGGTAGCCAATCCACCCTTTTCCTATAAGTCATGGCGAAATGGTTTTACTCCGGAAGATGATTCTTATGGCCGTTTTGATGGTTTTGGCATTCCCCCCAGCAAAAATGGTGATTATGCCTTTTTGCTGCATATCGTAAAATCATTAAAAAGTACCGGCAAAGGTGCCTGTGTTCTTCCCCATGGTGTATTATTTCGCGGAAACACGGAAGCAGTTATCCGCAGCAACCTGATAAAACGCGGCTATATCAAAGGAATTATTGGCTTGCCGCCCAATCTCTTTTTTGGTACCGGCATACCTGCCTGTATCGTAGTAGTGGACAAAGAAGCCACCAGCCAGCGACAGGGAATTTTTATGATTGATGCCTCCAGGGGTTTTATTAAAGACGGAAATAAAAATCGCTTGCGGGAACAGGATATCTGCAAAATTGTCGATACATGGAAGGAAAAAGCCGAAATACTAAAATACAGCCATTTTGCTACTAATGAAGAAATTGAAAAAAATGAATATAATCTCAATCTGCCCCGTTATATAGATACCGGTGAGCCGGAAGATATTCAGGATATTGAGGCACATCTGAAAGGCAGTATTCCAAAAGCAGATGTTGAATCCCTGCAAAAATATTGGACTGTCTGCCCTACACTTAGATCTTCCTTATTCAAAAATAATTCCAGACCCGGTTATTATGATATAAGTATACCGGTTGACAAAGTACGTTCTGCAGTTTTAGAACATGATGACTTCTTAAAACTCAGAAATGATATTCAGGAGAACTTTGATAACTGGCAAACTTCCCAAATTCCCATCCTGAAAAATTTAAACAAAAACAATCATCCTAAGACCGTGATTAGAGATTTATCAACCAGTTTATTGGAAGCCTTTAAAGATATTAAATTAATTGATAAATATGATATTTACCAGCACCTGATGGATTATTGGGAAGAGACTATGCAGGATGATGTATATATCATTATAGCTGATGAATGGGAAACCGGTAATGAACTGATTCGATTAAAGAATAAAAATAAAAAAAATATTGATGGGTTGGCAGGCTTGGAAGGACGGTTGATTCCAGTATCACTGATTATTAAGACCTACTTACAGCAGGAGCAGAGGAAAATAGACGAAATTCAAGCTGAGATAGAACAGGTCTCCAGCCAGATGGAAGAGATCGGGGAAGAAAACAGTGGTGAAGAAAGTCTGCTCAGTGAGGTAACTAATGACAAGGGCAATATTACCAAAAATGATATTGCCAAGCGTATCAAGGAACTTAAATCTCAGGGCGAAAATCAACCTAAATTGCTCAATAGCCAGGTAAATTCAAATGAAGATGATGAAGAAAAAAAAGAGCTGGAATTACTGGAAAAATATTCAGAGCTTTTAGAAACAGAATCAGATTTAAAGAAGAAGAAAAAAGATGCCGAAAAAGACCTGGAAAATAAAGTTGTTGAAATATATCCAAAACTTACTCCCGAAGATATAAAAACACTGATAGTTGAATCAAAATGGATGACAGAATTGGAAAAACGTATTTTAGGAGAAGTAGA
>JAHKLZ010000043.1 GCA_020854775.1 Candidatus Woesearchaeota archaeon
AACTATAAAGCGTTATAACATATGCTAGGCATTAAACCAAGCCCATTCTATCCGATTTTGCCCAAACAAACCATACCTCTTAATCCTTTTATCTAGACAATTACAACCAACTTTTCAAGAGTTGTATATGGTTCTCGTTATACAACTTTACTTTCATTTCTCCATTGGTAATAGAGGTGTTTCTAGTGGAAAATAAGAAGCGATAAGTATATATGCTATAACGTCTTATAGTGTATTGTAACAGGAATGGAAGGTGAATGAGAAAAATGAATGCAAAAACTGATTTATCAGGTAATAGAGTAGCAATCTATGATAATAACTCCATTATTGGAGAAATGGTCAAAAATCCCGAAACAGGAACAATCTATGTATATCTCTACGCAGATAACCATGAAATGAGAATAGGTGTATCAGGAAAGGAGAAAGTTAAGTATGCTTTCACTTCCCAAAAGGAGATAACCTACTAATCTTTATGAGGTGAACAAAATGAAGTTTGAAGTTGTTTTCACAATGGAGAATACAGAAGGATATAACGAGAAAGATTTGGAATGGTTGAACAGTAGATACTATGAATTATCTATCCTTTACGAACAGTGGGAAAAACAAGACGTTATGCAGAAGGTGCTAGACGAACATTGGAAACTGTTTGGGTATTAGAGGTGTAATCATGAAAACCAAAAAAACAACTATCCAAATTTCTATAGAAACAAAAAACTGTCTAGTAAGCATAAAACAACATCCTTTAGAACCTTATGAGGACACCATCAGACGGTTAATAAACCTGTATAAACTTGTTGAAAGTTACTACATAGCAAAAGCAGAAGAAAAGAAACGTTTAACAGAAGAGTTAGAGAAGGCAGAAAAAACAGCATCAGAAGGTGAACACAATGACTAAACCAACAAAATCAGAACAGATAGAGCGAGAGTTTAACAGACTCTATAACGCACATACATGCATGAAGAAGGCTTTATCCCATCTCCCAAAATCTCCCAAAGGAAAGTATCTTTACGCTAAACTAAATGGTCTAGTGCTTGATATGGAAGGCTATATGAATCACCTATCTAAAGACTATTCCACCATACAAGAGAAGGAGAGAGAATTAGCAAGAAAAGAAAGAGAAGTTTATAACAACTCTGTTATGTTCAATGGAGCATTTAAAGAGGTGATGGAAGAATGAGTAGAGATTGCGCAAACTGCAGGCACGCATCCAAAATTCATATCGTATATAGTAGAGGAATAGGATGTTTTACCTCGTACTATTGTTACCATTACGGTATGAAGAGCATCCATGTAAAACAATGTTTTAAAGAAGGGTTAGAATAACCTCTTATTTTAAATCAATCTCCTCATTAATAATTTCATTACTATCATACAACACCCCCACTTTAACAGCATCAAGAGCAATAATAGGTGTTTCCAGATAAGGTATTTCAGATTTAACAATAATAACATGAGGTTTTTTACATCTGTCAGTAATACATTTCTTCCATTTATCATTCTCTTGATGAATCTTAAACGGTCTAAATAACCTATCAGTTTGCACTCTTAACCTCTTATGAATATTTGTATATCTTTGAGTAGCATAGTAAATATCTGAATCTATTTTTCTAGTCTGACTAACCATTTTATCAATAAAATTAACCACTTTGGCTTTAGTTCCAATACTATTCAGAACAATCTGTATTTCATCAATCCCTATACTTGCTTCTTGAATCTCTCCCTCTAAAACCATATCTACAATCTTTTTGACTGTAACCTGTTCTGAAAAAGTAGTTTTATAGTTTGTATAAACCCTTCTCCCTTCTTTAAAATCTTGATGGAGGTAATACGTCATTGTTAGACTTTTTCCATTCCCTCTTATACTCCCATTACAAAAATCATCCATTGTTCCAACAAATCCATAAATCATTACCAATTTCTCCCAATCATTCTTTCCATCATATTCATTCTTTGAGATTCAAACCCCATTCCGGCAGTAGCTTCAAACATCTTAATAACTTCTTCTCTTCCTTTCCCTGATACGCTAATCACCTTAATCATAGTATCTTTACAGACTATATCCAATATAGGGACTTGCACTACTCCCTTTTTATTCCCTCCAAATTTCTTTTCTTTCAAATACTGATTTAAGGCATTGCTCTTAACGATTGCTTTAATATTTTTTCGAGTAAGTCTGCTTTTTTGATCGATGTTTTCATTACCAAAAACTTCCTGCACCGCCTTAATAAATCCCTCCATAGCAGAACTTTGAGACTCATCTTTTAGCGGAATAACACAATCTTCTTCTATTTTACTCATATATATCAACTCCATCAATCTCTAAATACACGGAATGTATAAATAATATTACAGTAGCACCAGTAGTAGCTAGCATAAGAAAGCCAAATACAGGTTGATGAAAAATCAACATAAATACTAAAGAAATAATGGAGAACAGTCCCATTACAATTACATTTTCATTAATATTATTATCAACCATCATGATTTAATCCCATACCCATTTTTCTTTCGCTATTATTCCATGATAGAGAAGCATGCAAAATGGGACAAAGATTATCATTATTAAATTTTTAGAAAACCAAAATTGAATAGATAATCCTATCATAAGTATATGGAAAAGGATATGAAAACTAATCAATCCTTTTTTTACTAACTCCCATTCCTCTTTTATTTTAAACTTCATTCCCTACATCCCTCCAAACATCATAAAGATAATCAATGCACCAACACCTATAACAATCAACCACCAATATTTTTGTAAAATATTGTCTTCTGAATGAAAAATATCCTGTATAAAGTGGTCATTTAGAATACTATTAAACGTTTCTGCATCAACGTAATCAGATTTTAAAACCTTGTAATTAACCCTCTCCATCATATCCAACCCTTCCGAAAAATCCTCCACACTACAAGGGACGGGATTATCCGAGTCATAAAACCCATAAATTCTTAATCCGTTTTTCAAAGGTTTATCATCCCTCTTTGGCAGTAAATAAGACTTTCCATTATGGGAAAAATATAAATCACCTTTATTCAAGAACACCTTTCTCCCTACTTGCTCAAAGTTTTCAAAAATCCTTACGTCATAAAAAGATTTTTTGAGGATTGTATTATAATAAATTGCTCTTAATACATTACTCATAATTTAACCTCATTATAGATTTTTTCTGATATATAGTGCACCATATTATGATACACTTCTTTTTCATTCATTCCCTTAATAACTCTTTTATCAAATACTCTCCCATCCTTATTTCCCACTAAAATAAGAGTTATCATTTTAATTAACTCCTCTAATTCCATATCCAAAGGCCAATAGACCTACAATAATTAATAAAGCAGTTGAAATTAAAATCAATCCCTCATTTGTAACCTCTTGAAATTGTTTAAACAATACAATATTAAGAACCACTCCCACTAATGCAATCAACGGTATTTTAATACTTATAACATACATTCCTAATACCAACAGTAGCAAGAATGTAATAAAAGGAGTAAATACTTTATATCCTGTTACAACCTCCATTTCTCCATATTGAGCAGTAGCCATATCCAATACCATTATCTTATTCTTCTCTCCTTCTTCCAGATTGGTTAAAATCAACTCTTGCATAGTGCTATTTTCCGTATATAACAACCCATTAATATACACATTACAGGGATTATAAGACTCCCACGTATAGTGTATATAATTCTCTCCCACAGTTGCATTTATCGGAATAGCACTAATTCCATAAATACAGATAGAGGAAAGCAAAATTACAACCCCCATTACTATACAAATTGTTCTCCCATAAATCCTTAAAACCCGTTCCAGATTCATATTAACCACTCCCTCTCCCTGTTTGAACCAATATAAATATCAGAACCAATATAGGAACTTTAACAAATACCATATTAAGCAATAACGGAATATCCTTAACATTCCAGAATAATATCGCCCCCATATACTTTACAAAATCTGTTAACTTAATTCCGTCTTCCTCTGATTTTGTTACTATTTTCCCTTCTGTTCCATATTCCTTAATACCTATTTCATCATGAGAACCAACACCATTATAATAAACATATCCCCATGATAGAATATTCTTATTAGGAACATTCCTATAGGTAAAAACATAAACCTCATTAATATAAACTTCTACCGTCCTATCTCCATCATTTAATACTGTAGTTATAGAATACTCTCCATTATACAATCCCATATCATGATAAAATACCTGATTATACGAATAAGGAATTAAAGGTATTTTCCCACTTGATAAATAAATCCAATTCTCTTCTACTCTCAAAAACAAAGAATCATAATACAATCCTGTTTTTCTTACAATCAAATAATAATCACTGTTCAACTCGTTATTAATAACATATCTGTTCTTAAATATCTGTTTTTCCGGCATGAATAATCTAATAAAGGTTATCTCATTACCTGTAAGACTATTAGGTATAGAATATAACCCTTTTGTTTCTGACAACTCCCACTTTCCTAATAAAACCTTATAATTAAAATCTTCAAATCTACTATCTGTAAAATCCACTGTTTCTAATGTATGAATAGGATTATCTCCGATAAGTATTGCTTCATTCTCCATACTAATAAAAGCAATAATCCCACTCGTCAACACTATATAAAATGTCAGTGCTAAAAAAATATTACTAGTAGCTCCTCCACCACTCATATCAGTCATCTCCTCTAATTATTTTCAGATAGACAATACCTCCAATAAAGATAAAGGTTATCACTATCCATACCGGGATTAACCCCATTCCAACTCCTATTAAAACTCCTAAAATACCACCATATAATCCTGCCCCTTCTGCAAAATTCTCCACAAAAATTATACATCCAATAGAGATTAATGCAGTTAAAATCAATCCTATAAATACATCAGGAATTCCTAACATCCCAAATAAATTAAATACTGCATCTATAGGACCTTTAGGCGCACCTACTGTTGGTGTAGGAGTAGGAGTTATAGGTATAGTAGGAGTGGGAGTAGGAACTATATCCGGTGGATGCATCCATATATTTAAAAATCTCTCTCCCTCAAAAACTTCTATACTCCCACTGGAAACAGCATATTGAGGGTGTTCTGCCTTATATGTTTGAGTTGAATTTTTAGGAACTTCAAATACTATATATCCGACAGAGTTAGTTATTTTTTCTACTTCTCCAACAGTTACTTTTACATTAGGAACTGCTATAACATTTCCCTGATTATCTTCTCTATTCGTATAGATATGTAATATCGTATTCCCCGGGTCTAATGGAGTAGTTATAGCCGTTAACCTACAGGGCATTATTGAGTCTGAAAACACATACTGTATATAATCAACAAAATCAACATAACCGGTAGCAGAAACATCTATCCTATAATGAGGATATGCATAACCGCTTTGAGTTTGATTAAGTCTTACTTTTGCTATACCTCCATATACCGTTTCTTCATATACTACATTTGATGTTTCCAAATCAGTGATTTTTAATTCTGCTTCATTGATATATGAATTTTGGAAACGTTCTGATATTCTGAATTCAATTAAATTCGTATCTACAGTAGGTGTAACGGAACTATCTTCCATAATTACATTAAATGTATAGGGTGCCGT